>NZ_PNDP01000183.1:0-222 GCF_005886415.1 Pseudoalteromonas sp. S327
AGCTTTCTCAACAGTAGCAGCAGCAGCCAGTACAGAACCCTAAGCATTAAATACATGAGCGAAAAGGTGTCGTGGCGTGCGGTGGATATCAAGACGCGTTGTGCCTTGTTCAATATAATTTCTACGAGTGCGTTTAGCACGACGTAGACGAGCTGTTTTTTTATCCATCGTCTTACCTTACTTCTTCTTAGACTCTTTACGGCGTTCATTCTCATCTGAATA
>NZ_PNDP01000019.1:0-87108 GCF_005886415.1 Pseudoalteromonas sp. S327
GGCGGAGTGGACGGGACTCGAACCCGCGACCCCCGGCGTGACAGGCCGGTATTCTAACCAACTGAACTACCACTCCGCATTTTCGTTTCTGCTTAGGTCTCCCTTTGCAGCGGCGTGAATAATACGAATCAGCCCCTACTTCGTCAAGGGCTTTTTTGTTTTTTTACAGGTTTTTTAGTCATCTGACATCGAAAGGTTTAAAATTTCACCTGATTTGTCACTTTTTGAGCCATTTTTGCCGACTTGATTTTTTTCTGCATCGGCGTTGCTCTCATCGTTTACTTTCTTTTTGTTTAAAAAAGGCAGTTTAAAGTTAAATTTGATTGGCTTTTTCTGTACAAAAATACGAATTGCTAACCACCCTAACAATAAAATGAGCAAATTACAGCCCACGATTAAAGTCACTAATGTAGAAGTGGCCATTTTTTCTTCAACGGGCTCAGCTTCCAAGGCCAGGTTTTGATCAATAAGCGTAGCAGGGTCTATTTCTGGTACTGCTTCTATTGGCCTTTCTATCTCAAATTTGTATGTTGGTATTGTGGCCATAAACTCACGACCGTTTATATTAGTGCCAAAAACAGACAGTTCAACGCTGTATCTTCCCCAATCATAGTTTTTAATTGCTAGTTGGCGTGTATCACCCGCTTGCGCGTCAATAGTGAACATTTGCTCTTCATTGTTAGGGTAATAAATTTTTCCCTGCACAATAACAGTTTCGGGTTTAACTATGTTGCTATCTATATTAATAGATAGCTGGTGATCGTCAGTATCAAGCTCTGCCAGTGCGACCTCAGATTTAAATGGCGGTTCATGCACAATGATAGGGTCTTGCACAATCCGTCGCTGTAATAAGGGGGTCGCTATATAGAGTTCTGGTGTCCACTGCCCTGCTGGAAAGTCTAATTTAAATTCGCCAGTAAACACTCCATCGTTAGGGCGTTCATCAAAGCCGCGGCCATCGTCTTTAAATTCGGCAACTTCTTGAGTGCCTGCACCAAAGTTTGCATAGCTTTCATCGTTGGTACTTACAAAGTCAACGTTTAGGCTAACTACATCTGTGAATAAGTTAGCATCGATAGGCTCATCATCATTTAAAATTTCGCCCGTTATTTTTATTGTCTCGCCTCTAAATAACATAGGAGGTAATGGCTGTGCTTTTAAAGACACTTCCCCTAACACCACAATGCGGCTGTCGGGCAAAATGCGGCCAATAACTTGCCATGGGCCAGCCATCGGTTTTTTTATGGTGATTAAGTCGTAACTAAGCTCATCAAACCAATCGAGGTTGGGATCTTTAACGGCGTTAGTGGCAAAGTACTTGCTGCCATCGGGCCTGACTAAAATAACCGCGGGCGAACCTGGCTTTCTAAAAAATAGTAAGGTTATTTCGTCTAATTGGCTGTCTATACGAAAACGGTTATCTAGCAGCGGTATTTCATTTTGTTCGCCGTCGCGTTTAAGCAGCTCTACTTGCTTAACGGCAAACGCACTGGCGCTAAACAGTGAGGTGGCGCACAGTACAGTTATAAAATACATCGTTTTCATAGTTGGCCTTATTCAGCGCGCCATAAACAGTGGCCGCCTTCTTTGTCTATAAGATCGAGTCGTGCTTCGTGTGCGCTTTGCTCAGCGTCGTTTGCGCGCAATACAACTAAAGGTGCTCGGTCACTACTTAAGCGTCTTATGCCACCAGTCTGTTGCTCGCTGCCGTCATCTTTATTTTGGTTTAAGTTTAGCTTGGTTTGCCCGCCAGTCATGGCAAGGTAAACATCGGCTAAAATTTCAGAATCCAGTAATGCGCCGTGTAATGTTCGTTTTGCGTTGTCTATATCGTAACGGCGGCACAAAGCATCTAGGTTGTTCTTTTGACCAGGATGCAAGTCACGCGCCATTTTAAGGGTGTCGAGAACTTGGCAGTACTCGTGCGTATTTGGGTAGCCTTGGTTAAGCAGCGCAAACTCGTTATCCATATGGCCCACATCGAACGGGGCGTTATGTATTACAAGCTCTGCACCTTTAATGTAGTCAAAAAACTCTTGCGCTATATCGCGATAAAGTGGTTTATCACGTAAAAACTCGTTGGTAATACCGTGAACATCTATTGCTTCTTCTTCAATGCTGCGTTGTGGGTTAATGTAAACATGAAAATTATTACCGGTTAAACGTCGGTTTATTAATTCTACACACCCAATTTCTATAATCCGGTGCCCCTGTTTGGGGTCGATGCCGGTGGTTTCTGTATCTAAAACTATTTGTCTACGTGCCATATCGAATTTAGCCTGACTCTGGTATCTTTCTATAATCACTTTATTGTACATAATATCAAGGTAAAACAGTGCAAAAAACCGTAGAGATTTACACCGATGGCTCATGTTTAGGTAATCCGGGCCCTGGTGGTTATGGTATTTTTATGATTTATAACGGCCACGAAAAAAAATTAAGCCAAGGGTATAAGCTAACCACAAACAACCGTATGGAAATGCTCGCTGCCATTGTTGCCCTTGAATCACTCACCCGCCCTTGCACCGTTAACCTCACCACAGATAGCCAGTATGTTAAGCAGGGTATTGAGTCGTGGATTGCAAATTGGAAAAAACGGGGCTGGCAAACATCGGCAAAAAAGCCGGTTAAAAATGTTGATTTATGGAAGCGACTTGATAGCGCTTGTAGCGAGCACACGGTTACATGGAAATGGGTAAAGGGACATAGCGGGCATAAATATAACGAAATAGTTGACGATTTGGCCCGTGACGCTGCAGGCAGTAGCAACCTACTTGATGATGTAGGGTATCAACCTTAACCCGTTAAAGCTTTTGCACTTTTTAGTGCCATGAGTGTAAGGCTCATGGCTGGGTTAAAAAGTGCCTACTTACATTTTTTAACTATTATTATTTTTTTGCTCACACTGTTTAAAGTGCTGCTTTGATGTTTGTCTAAGCCCTGCCCCCTTTACAGGTGAAAACTGCGGCCTTGCATGCCACTTAGGTTTTATAGGCGTAAGCGGAGCCACGCGTTTTCGCGCCACCAGCATATACACACTCCCCATAGGTTTTAAATACTGTTTGGCAAAGCTGCGCCAAAATGCAAACCGCGAAAGCCTGTTACCCCGCGCAAGAGATGAGTAAATAAAGCGCTCATCGCTAATAATTTCAAACCCCAATAAATTAAGCCAATCTTTTACCCGCGCAGGCGTAAAAAAACGCCCCGTCCACGGCAGCTTTTGGCCGCTAAAGGGCAACATTTGCGCCAATCCACATAAACTAAACGGATTAAATCCGGTAATAACAATGTAACCACCGGGTATAAGTGTACGATGCGCCTCGCGTAATATGTGATGTGGGTCTGAGTGATACTCTAAGCAGTGGCTTAAAATACACGCATCAACACTGTGCTCATAAAAAGGCAGTTCGTCTATATCGGCTATTACACCTGTGTAAGGCCCCTCTTCGGCAACACATACTTGGTGTTTTATAGTGCTTATGCTGGTATTAAGCTCGCCACTTAAATTACCTAATTTAAGCATATGGTAACCAAACATACGCGGCAGCCATTGATCCATTTTTTGTTCAATGTCAGCACGTAAATAATCCCCATGAGGGAACTGCTGCCATGACAGCGGTTTGGGTCCTTCTTGAAAACTAAGGGCTGGTTTCATTTTTATAGCTCGTTATACTAGGTGTTACCCGTCACTTTATAGAGCAAATTAATATGGTGCAAGTTAAAGCAATTAAAGCATTTTCTGACAATTATATTTGGTGTTTAACTACCCATAATAGCGACCTAGCGTGGGTGGTTGACCCAGGCGACGCCCAGCCCGTTATGGCGCATTTAGCAGAGCACAACTTACAGCTTGGTGGCATTTTAATTACCCATCATCACAGCGATCATACCGGTGGCGTAGCCGAGCTTGTAAAACAGTTTTCAAACATTGCAGTGTACGGTCCTATTAACAGTCCGTTTGCGGGGATCACCAATACACTGGTTGATGGCGATAGCATTGAGGTATTGGGTACGCGTTTTAACATTATTACCACCCCTGGCCATACGCTTGATCACATTTGTTATATTCATGAAGAGTTGGCTTTTACAGGCGATACGCTTTTTAGTGGGGGCTGTGGGCGATTATTTGAAGGGACGCCTGAGCAAATGTGGGAGTCGTTTAATAAGCTGCGTGAGCTACCTAAAACCTGCAAAGTATATTGCACGCATGAATATACGCAAGCCAATTTAGCATTTGCAAAAGCCGTAGAGCCGCGTAACCCTGAGCTACTCCAATACAGCGATAAAGTAGATGCACAGCGTGCTAAGGGCGAAATTACACTGCCAAGTACAATAGGCCAAGAGCTTAAAGTTAATCCGTTTATGCGCAGCGACCTACCTACTATTACAGAGTTAATTCCAAAAGAATTTGTGTTGGTTACAAAAAACAATGAACCATGGGAAAACTTTGCAAGTCTGAGACGATTCAAAGACAACTTTTAGTTAAGATATGTTGACCTGTTGTAATTAATTTTGCAGCATCGTGGTTAGGTATATCCTAGGTAAAACCATTGGTTTAAAAATAGCGAATGGTTTTACCAACATGTTAAAGTTGGTCGTTAAGTGGCAATGTTGACTCATAACGGGTAGTATTCGCCGAGTTTTTTTACCTGATGTATTGGTATATATGAATAAATCTCCTCTATTAATTGCCTTGGCGCTTGCGCTAAGTGGTTGTCAAACATTAACAACCGTAGATTCAGACGCACAAGCTGCTACCCAAGCAAATAAGCGCTTAGAAGGCGCAAGCCCTAACGATATTAACAATGCATTGATGGTAAACGCCCAATATCAACACGTTGAGCAGAGCGAAGACGCCCCCGTTTTTGACGATGTGTGGGAGCGCATTCGCTACCAACTGTCTATTGATGTACCGCAAAACCGCCCTGTTGTTACCGAGCGAAATTACTATGCGCGTCATCAAGCTTATTTAGACCGCATTTCAAAACGCGCAGAACCTTACTTACACTTTATTGTTGAAGAAGTAGAAAAGCGCGAAATGCCTATCGAAATTGCCCTTTTACCTATTGTAGAAAGCGCGTTTGACCCATTTGGCTACTCTAATCGCAGTGCTTCGGGTATTTGGCAATTTATGCCAGCCACTGGCGAGCGTTTTGATTTAAAACAAAACTGGTGGTACGACGGCCGACGCGACATAGTGCAATCTACGCGTGCTGCCCTTGATTACTTATCGTATTTACACAAAACCCTTGAAGGCGATTGGTTAAACGCCATTGCCGCTTATAATTCAGGCGAAGGGCGTTTAATGCGTGCGATTAAGAAAAATCGTAAAAAGCATTTACCAACAGACTTTTGGTCTCTCGACTTACCAAGCGAAACCACCGCGTATGTACCAAAGCTTTTAGCCCTTGCCGATTTATTAAAACGCGCTGATGAGTTTAATGTAAAGTGGAAACCGGTTATCAACGCGCAAGTTGTAGAAGTAGTTGATGTAGGCACGCAGATTGACTTAGCACTGGCCGCAGATATGGCCGATATGACTCTTACTGAGCTATACAGGTTAAACCCAGGCTTTAACCGCTGGGCGACCGACCCTAACGGTCCGCATTTTTTACTATTACCCACCGATAAAGCGGAACAATTCAGCCAAAAGCTGGCGCAAACCGATGTTAAAGACCGCTTACGCTGGCAGCAATACACTGTGGCGAGCGGAGATAGCCTATCGGTTATTGCTAAAAAGTTTACCACTAGCACCAGTGCTATTCGCTCGCTTAATAAATTAAAGTCAAACACCATACGTATTGGCCAACAGTTATTAGTACCCTTAACCGATGGCGCAATTAATAGCGAACATTTACCTAAGCAAATGCGTTTAGCTGCTAATAAAGCCACCCGTACTAAGCTGTCGCACACGGTTAAAAGTGGCGACACCCTGTGGGACATTAGTCGCGAATACGATGTCACCATGGATGAGTTGGCCTCGTGGAATAAACTGAAGAAAAACTCAGTATTGCGCTTAAATCAAAAGCTCACTGTTTATAAATCAGCGAGTAAACCACAAGCAACTGCAAGTACTAATCGCACCATTACGTACAAAGTACGCCGTGGTGACTCGCTTGCTCGTATTGCGTCTAAATTTAATTTAACCGTAAACGAAATTATTAAGTGGAATAACTTAGCCGGCCAAAAGTATTTACAGCCAGGCCAAAAGTTAAAGCTTAAGGTTGATGTAAGAAGTAGTTAACCCACTGTTTAATAATTAAAAAAGGAGCGCATGCGCTCCTTTTTTTGTACGTATAAGCAGTTAATACCAATTCGCTTAATTAAATGCTCTATTTTGAGGCCGGAAAAACGTGTTAATAGCTAGGCAATAAATTCGCTATTTAGTTGTTCTCGGCAATTGCTCCTGCATGGCTCTACCTTCTGCATCCATGCAGTCGTAAATGAGCATTTTTTAACGAAGGTAGCGACACATTTAACCCCGCAAAATGATTAAGCATTATTGCGCATTGGTGTTACTAAGCTGGTAATTTTTCAAGCCATGCTTTTAACCACGGCTCTGCTACAGGCCATGGCTCAAAGTCTTCGCAGGCATCTATTTCTAAACGGTTTCCTACCGGCTTAGCTTGCAAGTCACGTAGTAGCTCATCAAAGCTGCGCCCTGCACCGCAAAACGTATCGCCGTAGCATCTATCGCCCATGGCTATAACACCAAATGGCTTATCAGTTAGCATCGGAAATGTGCTGTTCATAGCAAAGTAGAGCCCAGCTAAATTGTTAGGTACATCGCCTTGCCCTGTGGTAGAGGTAACAACTAATATATGTGAGGCGTTTTTAATATCATCAAGTGAGGCCTCACTAATAACGCTCGCAGTGTGCCCCGCTTTTTCAATTGTATTTGCAACGTCGTAGCTTAAACGTTCTGCACCGCCGTTAACGCTGCCTACAAAAATACTAATATGTGCCATTAATAATCCTTTTCTTGCTGTGGCCAACCTAGTTGCTTACATATACTAAGCATGTCTTCACCTAGTGGCGCTTTAATTACGATGGGTTTATGCGTGTAAGGGTGCACAAAACTAAGCTGCGTTGCAAATAGCATTAACCGCCGCAGTGCAAAATGCTCCCTAAAAAATTGATTATGCTGATTATCACCATGATTTACATCACCAATAATAGGTATTGATAAATGATTAAGGTGGCGCCTAATTTGATGCTTTCGTCCTGTTTTTGGAAAACACTCTACGAGCGAGTAACGCACCGTGGGGTATTTACCAATAGGAATTGGTAGCGTGGCTTGATGTAGGCAATTAAATTGCGTTTGCGCCGCTTGTGGCGCTTTATTTTGCGAGGCAAATTTGTCAGCTATTTTATCAAGCTCTTCTTTTAACGGTTTATCTAAAAACACCGATTCAGGCGCAAAACCACGTACAAGCGCTAAATAACGTTTTGTAATAGTGCCTTCAATAAATAGCTTGTTCATGTCTCGGGCAGATTCTGAACTTAAAGCAAATAGCAGCACACCTGATGTTGGTCTATCTAGCCTGTGCACCGGAAATACATGTTGCCCTAATTGGTCGCGCAGCATTTGCATTGCAAACTGGGTTTCATGTTTATCTAAAAAAGAGCGATGAACCAATAAGCCTGCGGGCTTATCTATGGCAACAAAGTATTCGTCTTGGTAAAGAATATTAAGCTCGCCGTACTCTACAGGTTCACCCTTTTCAGTCATGGGGTTTACCTAAAAAAGCATCAAGTTCACTAAGTAGCGTTATAATTTCGCCGCTGCCGGTTTTATCCACTAACGCCATTTCAGCCATAGGCGCAATGGCAAAATTTTGCGGCAATGGTTGGTTAAGCGTTATTAATTGCTGCATTTTTTCAATAAATACAAACTGTAACCATTGCTCAAATGCCATGGTATCGTGACAAAAAGGCACTTGAGATTGTAATTTATGCGCCTCTATTGGCGTGCTTTGCCACAGCTTATGTTTTTTTAAAAGTGTGCTTAATTGGTTTAAATAAGCCTGAGTTTGCTGATACATAACCACTCTTCTTTTTACGTTATAGGGCAATTATACCCTGTTCCCTCAATGCCTGCTATGGCGTATAATTGAGGCAATTTTGCAGTAAAAACAATTGAGATAACGATGAGCGAACACATAGCGACACTTGGCCAACTTTTAGATGGCGCCGGTACACAATGGCGTGCTTTTGATATTGGCAGGCATATTACTAAGCTTGATAAAAAACAGTTTTTAGCTATTGAGCAAGCACAAGTTCCTTATCCTTATCCGCTTGCGGGGCATGCATGGCTGGCTATTCAATTTTGGGATAGCAAAGCAAGTAAAGAACCTTATGTATGGTTTTTAAAGTTTCCACTTGATGAGCAAAGTAAATTAGTGAGCGCGAGCCGCGATCATTTCGCTAATATGGTAATTGAAGCCCTAGGCAGCAAAATAACCGGCGAGCAAGCCGATGGTAAGCTAGATAATAACCCTTATGTGTTTACCCCTAATGCAAATAAATTAGCGGCTTTTAACGCCCAACTTAAAGTATTGTTAAAGCAACCAGCCTCTAAATATTACGAGCATACGCAGCTGTACTTTAGTGGCACTTTAGGTTTTGATGATTGGCAAAGCGTTGCGCTACAAGGGATTGCCGATTTTGCACTACGCTTAAATAACGACAACAACTTAGCAAACTTGCAAAAAGCTTGGCCGCATTTACCACTAGAGGTATTGCAGCCTTTGAGCGCCATGCTTGAACATGTAGAAATACCGCCATCACTCAGTGAGCTTTTATTCGCCTATGGCCACACTGCCATTGAAAATAACGATACAATTGCACTAACTGCCGCACTGCGCTCACTTTCAAAAGGCCAAGCGCAAGGGCTGTGTACACAACTAGTAGATGCTGCATTAAGCTCATCTGTTGGCACTGATTCAGATGTACTTTTAACGATTGCAGGACGATGCTTTTCTCAACTAGAAGAGCCTGAGCGCTTACATATTTTTATGGATAATTGTGCGCACCACCAGCAAATTGCCGAGCTATTCCCGAGTATCTTTGCTGATTTAGTTGCAATACCCACTATACGCCCACACTTACTAGGCTTATTACGTAAAGAAAATCGCAGCGAAACGCTCGCTCGCGCAATTGGAAGGTTGTTCTCTTAATGGCTACTTTGTGGACGTTTATCGCCATTGGCGCTGTAATTTACTTATTTTGGCTAAACCGAAAAGTAGCAGAAGCTGCTAACAGTCATGCCGCGCGCCAAGCTGAGCAATTACAGGTTCAGTTAATGAGCGTAGCGTGCACAAAACGCCGCTTTGGCATTTTAAAAAATGGCAAACCGGGGATCAAAAGCGAATTTATGTTTGAGTTTTCAAGTGATGGCGAAAATGCCTATCAAGGTATTTTAATTATGGAAAATGAAATGCTAAAAAGCGTTGTTGTGCCGCCACACAAAATTTAATTCTAATCGTTAAAACCGGTGGGGTTAAAGTGAAACCACTAAAATAAGTTAATACATAAAACTAAGGCGTAACAAAAGTTACGCCCCACTCTTACAGCATCCTGCTTGTTATCCTTGACCCAAAATCCGTATTATCATCCCCTGAACGAGTAAACAACCCTATTTACCCTCAACATTGCATCCTGCAAAATCCATAACCATCCTGGCTAACCCACGTAAACTAACGCTTGGCTACTTACTTTAGCATCATCCTTGGTCATCCTTTTAAGTAGCTCCTGCCACTTTAAATGCATCCTGCATTTTCCACTTGCCGCCTTGGCCATCCTGCGTAAACTAACGCTCCTGCTACTTCCTGTAGCCTCATCCGTAAATATCCTTAGGTAGTTCCAACTACTAAGCGCTTCATGCACTTCCTAGTTCGTCCTTGCGTCCTTTTTAACTTGTCCTTTATGCTTCCTGCTAGCATCTGCTATGTTGCCTATTCCGTATCCTTGGCAGTAGCTTAGTCATTAAGCTATGTCGTCTTGACAAGTTAAATACTACGCGAGTTTTGGTTTCATCCCACTAGGTAAACAAAATTAATTTTTCGTAATATATATGAAAAAATATAAAACCCAATATAAAACAAAAACCTACCCTTTTAAAGCTGCATTTATGAACGACCGTAACTGATAATGCGCACGTCAATGTAAGATATGTCTCACGGGCATATGTCCGTAATGGCGCTTATCGCTTACAGACTTACTTTGCATATGGTTTATAAAGAAGCTCTCCGGATACTTTATTAAAGGCAAGTGCTTTAAAAGTGCTAAATCCTTCTGATTTAAAAAACGTATTATGCTCTTGGCGTGTAACAAAAACGGCAAGCCCTTTAGCCCCTGTGTTTTTAGTTGCTAAATCATCTAAGCCTCGTAACAGGTAGCGCCCAAGCCCGTGGCCTTGCACGTGCGGGTCTACCGCAATAAACGCTAAATAGTAGTAATCGCCAATCTCATTAAGCGCAGTGCGTATTGTTTGCTCTTTTTCTATTAGTTGGTTGGTTTGCAAATACCCTGCGCTCAGCATTAACTTTAAGCGCCAATGCCAATAACGCTCTGGTTGTAATTGGCTGCTTGACTCAAATACACACGCCACTGCTTTTAATTTATCATCGCGGTACAAGCCTATTAATGGCAGCTTTTCTTGCCAAAAAGCACTGAGTTCTTCGCGTATCACTGAGCGTAATTTTTTCTCGTAGGCAGCCATATTATGTTGATCATAACCTAATAAATTTTGAAGGAGCGGATCATCATGATAGGCCTGATAGATTAAACTCCCTGCAGTGCTTATATCTTCAGGGGCAAGGTATTGTACGCTTAATGTGTGCTCATTAGAGGTGACTGTCATTGTGTATCCTTTTTGCTTTACTACCCTCAACGTTGCCAAACTATTTACCGTATATAAAGTAATTGGTAATTGTATGGCGAAAATGTTTATCTATACTGCAAGTTAACTATATACCTAAAGCAAAAATACCGTCAATTCAGCGAGAGTTTAACTAGCAAAGCCTATAGTCTGGCTCTAAGCTTGGTTTAATTTAATCAGATGGAGTAATAATATGGATACAACAAAACACGATATGAAAACGTTGTTTGCACAATTGGGTTTACCTAGCTCAGAACAACAGATTGACGATTTTATTGCTTCTCACTCACTAGAAGACACAACGCTTTTACAACAAGCTCCTTTTTGGGATGAATCACAGCAGCATTTTTTAGCAGAATCGCTAGCAGAAGATGGCGCGTGGAGTGAAGTAATTGATGAACTTGATGTGAGGCTTCGCCAAGAAGGTAAGTAATACTAATTTGCTCAATTATGCGACCTATTTTGAGGTTCGATAAACGTGTTTATAGCTAAGCAAAAATTCACTATTGGCTGTTCTAAATGAAAAATTTTTAACACAGGTAGCGACCCGTTTAGCCCCTCAAAATGATTAAGTATTATTGCGAATTGGTATAATCCCCCCTCTGCTTATACCAAGGCTTTATGCTCCTTGGTATTGTTGCTACTATAGCACCCGCGCAGCAAACACTTGCTGCGCTTATATATTAAAGAGTTACAAATCTAATGAATGCAGTTGTATTTGATGCAATTAAAGTCCTTCTTGATGAAGGCAAAACCCCTACTGTTGCCCTAACTAAAAGCCGTTTAGCACAACCTGTGCCTATGCCGATTATTATTGCCGCAGTAAGCCAATATAAAAATAATCCTGATTCAATTCATAATTTAATGAAAAACCCTGAGCAGAGCATCGTTGAGCCTAAAACATCTCAACTCGATCGCATTGAGAAAAAACTCGATAGGTTGCTAGCCCTGTTAGAGCAAAAATAATTTGAGACTATAAATGTTCGTTGTTGATTTAACGTTTGACTGCTACCAAGACACCACCCTAGAGCACGCCGAGCAAGCCATTAACCGATTAGTTAATGCACTGCGTTTTAACGGCCAAATTATGGGTGAAGAATTCCCAACTGTACTAAAAGATGGCTATTTTATTACCCGTGTAATGTGCCCAACCGAAGACGCCATGCACCCATTAAATAATAGCCCTTTTGTAAAACACAGTATTGAGAAGCTGCACAGTGCAGGTTTACTTGCTCCTAAAATAAAAGTTATTGGCCAAGACATTCACTCAAACGGTGCCGATACCTGTAAATCGCCTTCAAGCTATATTTTATACACAACCTATGTGCATACTTGTAGCCCACTGTATTGTGGTGATGACTTTTTACCCGTGCCATTATTTACTATTCCGGCCATTGCTAATGGGGATTATAAAACACTCATAAAATGGCAAGAAGATTGGCAAGCTTGCGATCAAATACAAATTAACGGCGCTACTCGCTGTGAATTTCCAGCGCTTGAAGAAATATCAAGCACACAAAGTGACTTATACCGCCGCGGTAAAGACATTGCTAAACGTATCCGCTTTTTAACTCAAAAACCGGTTTATTATTATTTATACCGTGTAGGCGGTGTAGATAAAGCCTCAGAACTTGAGCGTAAATGCCCTAGCTGCAATAGTGAGTGGAAATTGCCAGAGCCGTGGTTTGGGTTATTTGATTTTAGGTGTGAGCCATGTGGGTTGGTATCTAATGTTTCGTGGGATTTTCAGTAACTAAAAGCCCGTACTTTGCAAAATAAAGTTACACACCTTATAAAAAATCAGCTTAATGCATTGCACTAAGCTGACTTTTTAATGCTCAATTAAATTAAGTAAAGGCCGCGAGTAAGGCTACAATATCGCTCTTTTCGCTGTAATAACTAAGCAACCTTTAACGCATCTTGCACAGGGCTTATCCTGCACAATAATTAACGATTACTGCACATTGGTTTAATTAATCTAAACCTCAAGCGCTTTTAAAAAAGATTCTATATTGGGTGCAAGTACATGATGCGGCTTTTTACCTACGTACTCTAAACATACCTCACCGGTATTTACCTGCACGGTAACCAGTAAGTCATCTTGCTCAGTTAAACCTATAAATAGGGTTTCTGGCTGCTTTAATTTTCGTTTCATTAATACATGACCGGTAATATTTTGTTGCAGCAGGTCAAAATCATCTTTATTCCAAGCTTGTAATAACTCCACACGGTGACCATCTATACTAGCTAAAATGCTACCGCCATACATGTGCCCATAAAACTCATCAACCCCTGCTGGGAAGCTCAGCTCAAGCGCGTTAGCTAAATCTGATAACGAACCTGCGGGGGTTTGCAAAGCACTTTTCCATTGAATATTGCCTTGTGCGTCTACCTCGCCAAACTCGCAAGGGCTAGGCCATTGTTCATCGTGTGCCATAAGCGGATATTTAGCGGTGTTTTTAACGGTTTTTTCACAAAATTGCGTGTGAAGTTGGGCCATTTGCATTGCAACAGACATACTGCGAAACTCATTTAAATTAGATATAATGTCCCTATTGTAACTATTTAAGAGCAAACATGACAGATTACAGCAATTCTCCAGACCTTAAAGGTAGTGTGTTAGGACAATCTACTGAATACGTAGATGTATATTCGCCTAGCTTGCTTTTTCCTATTGCCCGCAAGTTAAATCGTGATGCTTTAAATATTGACGAAGCCGAGTTACCCTTTAAAGGCCAAGATATTTGGACAGGTTATGAGCTTTCGTGGTTAAACGCTAAAGGTAAACCGCAGGTTGCCGTGGCGCTGTTTACTTTTGCGTGCCAAAGCAGCCATATTATTGAGTCTAAGTCGTTTAAACTTTACTTGAATAGCTTTAATCAAACCCGCTTTGAAAGTATTGAGGTGGTAAAACAGCATTTAATTGAAGACTTATCAAATGCGGTAAATAGCGATGTAGCGGTAACGTTATACGCACCTGATGACTATAACTGCTTACCTTGCACGCCATTACCAGGGCAATGTATTGACGATTTAGATATTGAAATAGATAACTACGATATTGACGCCTACTCACTTAAATCAAAAAGTGACACCCTGGTTACTGAGACCCTGCACAGCCATTTGCTTAAATCTAACTGCTTAATTACCTCGCAGCCAGATTGGGCCAGTATAATTATTCGTTACACTGGTGAGCAAATATGCCATGAGGCACTCTTGCGTTATTTAATTTCATTTAGAACCCACAATGAGTTTCATGAGCAATGTGTAGAGCGTATTTATAGTGATTTAACCACGCAGCTAAACATTAAAGAGCTTGAAGTCTATGCGCGTTATACGCGCCGCGGTGGGCTGGATATAAATCCGTATCGTTCAACGCACTATAACGATACGCCTTTTGCGGTAAAAATTAATCGCCAGTAATACCAATCGACTTAAATATCACCATAAAAAAGGAGCTTAAGCTCCTTTTTTATACCCGTTATAAGCTAGTCAATGCGCTTAGTCGGAATAGGCATTGCGCACACATCAACATAATTATGGGCGTATACAAACCAAGGTTCGGTACGATTTTTTCGCGCCTCAATCAATTCTCTAAATGATTGCGAGTCTGTTTTCATAACATTAAAGGTGCTTTTATCACGCTTAATATCGGCTAACACCTCAATGTTTGTAATTGGGTTAAATGGCGTATTAGCAACAGGCTTACGCTGTAAACGATTAAAGTGCTGCATACCTTCAAGCACTCTTCCAAATACGGTAATATTTTTATCAAGGTAGCGCGGTCCTTGGCCAATGGTGACAAAAAATTCAGTGCTTGCACTGTTTATCTCATTGCCACGCGCCATGGCAAACACACCGTGGCAATGTACCTGCCAAGTTTGTGTATTAGAGGCGTTTTGTGCGACAGCAAAACCGTTTAAAAACCCCGTTACAGGCGCGTAACCATCGCCTTGTAGCTCTGTAATTTTAAGCGGCTGTGCGGTGCTATGGTAAAACTCCGCAGGCACAGTTTTATTAGCCTTTTTAATTGCTTTATTGCCTGAGCTGTCGCCTCCTTGTGCCACAAACCCTTCAACAAAACGATAAACACGGGTATTTTTATAAAAGCCTTCTCGTGCAAGTTGTTTTATGTGCGCAGTATGTTTAGCTGCAAGCTGTGGGTTAAGCTCAACATAAGCCGCCCCTGTAGGCAGCGTAATTTTTAAAACATTTTGCCTGTCTACATTTCGCCATTCGTGCGCTTTAGCATGCTTTATTACCTCGCTTGCGCTACGGGTTGGGGTTTGTTGAGTGCCCGCGTGTTGCTCTGTGTATTGGGCGCAGCCAGTTAACCCTGTTATTAGTGCTGCTAAATATAGTCCTTTCATATAATCCTTATACTGCCTATTTAGTCCCAATCAAACTTATAGAGTAAATCAACATTTTGATTTAAACCACTGGTGATCTCTACATAAAACTGCGAAAGCAGCTGATAGCGAATAGCGACCTCGCTGAGCGAGTCAAATACCCCTACGCTGTATTTAACTTGTAAGCTAGGCGCTACATAGCCCGATATTTCAAGCTTAGTGTTATCGCCAGAGCCCGTTGAACTTAAGCTTACATCAGATAAACCAATGGTTTCGCCAACTTTAGATACAACGCCTTCACTACGGCTCACCCCTTGTGAGAGCAATAACTGAGTAAGCATAGCATCGCTGGAACTGTCGCCCTCGCCTAGCGGCTGCCCATTGAGTAAATAGGCCAGCGCTTGTGCTTGATCCATTGCCGGCTCAGAAAATACTTTTAAGGTAGGTTGCTCAACGTTACCAGTAAGCGTAACACCTGCCACAACATCGTTTGCTGTGGTGTCTGGATTACGTATGGCTTTAATATTTAAAAACGGTTGCTCAATCGAGCCACTAAACCCTATTTGCCCAGTACTAATAATTAAATCTTGGCCAAAAGCTAAATACGTACCATCGATTAAATTTAGCTCGCCGGTGGCAATTATAGGGGCACCTTGGCTCATTTTGATGGCTAAATCGCCCGCTATTTTCGACTCAAGACCAAACGATTCTATTTTCACATCGTTTTTAATAATCACTTTTAAATTTACATCGTAATCAAACGGTACGTTTTCTGCCGTTTCAGTTTGTTGATCAACAATAATCTCATCGCTGCTTACTTGAACGGCGCCCTCTGGCAGCTCTTCAATCATTACCCTGCCATAAGGCACAATCACTTCGCCAGACAGCTTTAATGCATTATTTGCAAGTCCAATAGTTAAATCAGGCGATACTTTAAACGTCACGCCTTGCTGCGCGCGTATAAAAAACTGCTCGCCGTTAACGCTTACATTTACCTCAGGCTGGGCGCCTTGCCAATCTACGTCGCCGGTTAGGTTGATTTTACCGCCCTGGGTGTCGTTTAAATTACCTTTAATTGTGGCGGTGGTTTTATCAAATAAAATGTTTACGTTAGATTTTTGCAATACCACCGGCAATTGCTCACCTTCTAAATTAATATCACTGACATTTAGCTCACCATTTAATAGAGGGTCTTGTAAAGTGCCGGCAACTGCCACGTTTCCTGTTATATCGCCTTTTAATTGCTCAAGGGTTTCGAGAAATGGATGTAAGTCTGATAGCAATATTTTATCTATATTAAGGTGACCGTTTAATGTTTGCTGATTTTGAATATCATCAATATTAATTTCGGTGGCTATTTTACCTAGCACACTTGAGCGTAAATCGGCCTCTAGCTTACCCGTTTGAGAATCAGTGTAGGCACTGACTTTTAGCGTTTCGATGGGTAATCTAAACCGGTCTTCCTCAGAGGTAAGAACAGCAACAAGGTCATGCGCATTTAAATTAGCGCGAAGTGTTTTTAATGCGCCCTCGTTCCAATTTGCAGCAAAGTCGCCGCTTATATCGCCACGCGTACGCATGTTATCTGGTAAAAAGTGTTTAAGCTCTTCAAGCGCTAAATTGCTCAACGTAGCATTAAATTGCCCCAAGTTTTTAGTTTGCGCAAGGGTGTTAATACATAGCTCACTTTTGTTTGAGCGCCAGCAATGCGCACTCACATCAAAATCGCTGGTTTGGGTATTAAACATCACCGCAATTTTTTTACTATTACTAAAGCTGAGTTTCTTATCACTTAGCGTTATGTTACTGAGCGAGCCATTCCATACGTCATTATTGAGCTTACCGGTTACTTCAAGTTCAGCAGCGCCTTGCTCTGCATCTATGGCGGCCACCAGCTGATGGTCGGTTTTATCGCCAGTGGCAGTTAGCTCAATACTATTAATTACCTGATCAGCAACCATTGCTGAGCCTACGTTTAAGCTCACATCGGTTTGCCAATCTGCGGCTGTATCGAGCTGACCTTTAAGGGTGAGTTTATTAACGTTTATGTCGTTATACATAAAGTTATCGAGTAATAACGATAAATCAACGACGGGGGTTAAACGGGGTCCTTTAACTTTTAAATCGGCCTTACCGTTTGCAACGAATGGCAGATTAGTTTGCTCATTTCCGGTAAGTGTTACTTTTCCGTCAACCTGCCAGGTGTCGTCAACTTGCCCGCTCAAGGTTAATTTATTGGCACCGCTACTTAAATACAGGCTGTCTATGTTGGCTTTTAGCGTATTGTTAAGTGTAAAGTTTGAGGCAAATTCAAGCGGTGTTTGGTTCAATGTACCTGCAAGTTGTGTATTATCCATTTGCAAGTGCCAGTTTTGCCCTTCGCTGTTAAAGCGCCCTTCTAGCTGGCCAGAAATATTACTTGTAAGCGCATCTGTTAAGTACTGCGCTTTTAAGCTATTTAACGAACCGGTGAAATCGGCTTGTATGCCCTTTTGCCAATTAACATTACCTTTAAATATTGCACTACTATCGTTTGCTTTTAGGCTTAAGGTACGTAGCTGCGCTTGGCTAAGCGAGCCGTTTAATTGCGTGTTTAATACTACAGCTGGATAGGCACCTAATTGACTATGCGCTTTTAAACTTAGCGTGTAATCATCCGCATTACCCGAGGCTGATAAATCAACATTATTTACTTTTAGCTCGTTACTTTGAGCGTCAATCAACCATTGCTCAACTTTACCGGTAAGTTCAAACGGATAATTTTTTTGTTTTAAATTAGCCGTTGCCGTTAGATTTAATGGGTACTGACCTGTAGTGCGTAAATTTATATTTAAATCAGATAGGTCACCACTTAACGCTAAATTCGCTTGGTGCAAGTCGCTATTTAGCACTACTTTAGCGTTTAATGGTAAGTTACCTGCAAGCTCACTAGTTAACTCTGTATTTAGTTGCCATTGTTGGTACTGCGCGCTAAGCGTTTGTAAGTTAACTTTTTCATCTTCTACATTTAATACAAGCGCTATATTTTCGATTGTGTGAGTTTGCTCACCTTGCTCAATATCCACCTTTTTAACGTCAAACTGCTCTACCCGTAAATTAAGGGGCGATGTAAACTCTATATCTGGTAACGCAGGCAGCGCTGTTAGCGCTTGGCCTTGATTAGCCGCTGCTTGATTAGATGAGGCGGGTTGCTCTTTAAGCTTTACCTGTACATCGCTAATAGTTAGGCTTTTTAGTGCTAAGGTTGCATCTTCAGCTTTCGCTGCAAGGGTAAAGTTATTTACGGTTACATCAGCACTGGCATGATTTAATACAAATTCGTTTATTGCTACATTTTTAACGGCAATATTAAAGGGAAACGTAATTTTAGTTAATGGCTCTGAGGTGCTTTGTTGTGTGGCTTCGGGTGCATTGCCAAGGGCAAGTTTGATTGACCGCGCACTTACATTTTCAATACATAGGCCATCGCACTGCCACCAAAATAAATCTATTTTAAGCTGCTGCGCTTTAAAATCTGTACTTTGGTTTTTAAAGCTCACATTAAACGGGTGGTTATATAAAAAGCGCCCTTTTTTAATCTCGATATGTAAGCCGTCCACCATTTTATTTGCACTATAAGCAATAAATTGATTACCGGGCGCAGTAAATAACAAACAAAATATAATAACGGCAAGCGTGATTAAAACACCGATGACGGCGGCGGATATTTTTTTAAATACTGACATTAAATTTCTGGCCCTATGGTAATGCTTAAACGTGTGCTTTTACTTTCTTTAGTAAGCCCCCATGCATGGTCTACTTTTACGGGGCCAATGGGTGTTAAATAACGAAAGCCAAAGCCTGCGCCCACTTCAAAGTCGTCCGAAAAGTCATTTGTGGCGGTACCGCCATCAACAAATAAAGCGGCGCGCCAATTTTGTGCAAATTGGTAATTGTATTCAATAGTACTGGTTAGTAAGTATTTACCACCAATTAAATCACCGTCTTCATCTTCAGGAGAAATAGACTGATAAGCAAAACCACGTACACTTTGGTCACCACCGGCATAAAAGCGCAGCGAGTAAGGTACGTTTTCAATATTATCGACCAGCATGGCGCCCACGTTTGCTTTTAAAAAAACTAAGTGTTTATCTAAATAGGTTCGCAGCCACGCATGCTGCAGCTGCACCCGCACTAAGTTTGTGGTTGAAAGTACATCATCTAAACCAAACTCAGCCGAAATTAGCCACTGCTCACCCCAATAAGGCGTTGTGCCTCCTTTTGACTTTTTACGGGCATAGCTAATACCGGGCATAAGCATTTCGGTGCTTTCTTCTGGTTCATCACCAATGCGGTATGTTTCTTGGTCTCGACGTAAAAAGGCCGTGCGTACCCACTTATCTTCAGTTAACCATTGGCGCTGCAGTTGACCGGTCAGTATTTCACTGTATATGTCATCGGCAAGTTCATCTTCTAACTTGTAACCCACTGATAAACGCCATAAATCGTCGTTAGGGTCATCTACCGGAATGGTGTACGCCATAGAAATATCTTGCTGTTTCTCAGCTACATTTAAATTGCTTTCCAGATAATGCCCATCTTCTGTGATCCAGGGTTTACTCCATTTAAAACGCACTTTCGGGCCCAGCTCGGTATTAAAGCCACCGCCTACTTCGTAGCTATTAGCAGGTTTGTGTAGCACATCAATATTTATAGGCACTTGTCCGTTGGCTCTTGCTGGTATATCGGCATAAATACGCACGCTTGCAAAATACGGTGTGCTTGAGAGCTCAAGGTTATAATCGGCAATTTGTGTGGCTTTATAAGCTTGCCCTTGGGTAAAAGGTGCAAGTGAACGAATGTATTTTTCTGCGGGGGTTTCGCTGGCAATGATTATATTGCCATACGTGTAGCGCACGCCGGTATCTATATTAAATGTAATAACGGCACTGTTTTTTTGCACTGATACCGCAAGCTTTCGGGCTGGCCATTTAGCATCAAAATAGCCTAGCTCTAATAGCATTGACTCTATTTTTTTATGAGCTGAGTCGTACCTGCCATGATTAAGAACATCGCCCTGGGTTAAATTTAAGTTTTTAATAACGTTTTGTAATTGCGAGTCGTTTTTACCCTCACCATTAAGCGTTATATTAATAGCTTCTATGCGCGTTGCAGGGCCGCGCTCTACTTTAACGATAAGCTCTTTGTCGTCTTTATCAAACTCAATGTCTACCGTTGGGTTGTAATACCCCAGCGCTTTAATACTGCTTTGCACTTGCTTTTTAGCATAGCGGCGCAAGGTTCTGGTGGGTTTTTCGCCAACCAGTTGTTTTAAATAGAGCTCAACGTTACTTTCTAACTCGCCACTAATCCCTTTAATTTCGTAATCTTCAATTACCCTTTGCTCAGCGCTGGCTTGAGTGC
The DNA here is from genome assembly GCF_005886415.1 of Pseudoalteromonas sp. S327. NCBI lineage: Bacteria > Pseudomonadati > Pseudomonadota > Gammaproteobacteria > Alteromonadales > Pseudoalteromonadaceae > Pseudoalteromonas > Pseudoalteromonas sp. S327. The sequence continues at coordinate 20,635 of NZ_PNDP01000019.1, forward strand.
TTATAAAAAAAGCTAAAAAAAACACAAAACGTAATAACTGTTTGAACAAGTAAATATCCTTACTTTTTATTCTTTAAAATTTAACCACCAATGAGTTGCATACTACCATAGCCATAATGAGCAACACATTAACTTAATGGTAATCTTGCACCAAATTTCACTCCCTTTTAAAGCCTATAAAGTTAAAATTAATACGCTTTAAAGCAATATTTTGGTTACAATAGTGGCTACGAATACAAAATTAATTTTAAATGAGTTTTTAATGCAATTCCCTGATGATGATAACGGCCAACTTTTAGCCGAAATAGCCGCTGCTGGCGTTGATTTAAGTAAAATGCACCAAATCGATTTTTTCATTTTATTTGAACAACAAGCTGATGCTGAAAAATTTGCCAAAGAAATAATCTCTGATGCATTAGTACAAAGCGCAAACGTTGAAAAGTGTAAAGACACAGGCGTGTGGGAAGTGATTACTCATGTACAAATGGTGCCAGAGCACACATTGCTTGGCCAAGCAGAGCAATACCTTGAAAGTATTGCTAATAGTTATAATGGCTATGGCGATGGCTGGGGTTTAATGGACGAAGACGCCGCTTAGCAAAAATCAGTTAAGCTTAACCGCTTAACTGATTAGCTTTTCTAAAGTTGCCAGAGTAATCAAATAATTTATCAGATACCTTCCAGCCATACTTTTTACTTTTACGCGCGATAACAAAATCGGGGGGCACTAAATCAAACTGTGCCTTAATAACCTGCTCAGCACTTTTAAATTCGACAGGCGCTTGCCCCTGTCCTAAGCGTTTACCAAACTGTTTATTAAAAATATACTGCCCGCCTTTACTAGCAAGGTTATAGACCTCATCGCAACTTGCACCATCTTCATCAAAGTAGGTTATTTTAATTAAATCATCTTTAAGTTTTACCACTGATAACCCACTACAGCGCAGTACTAACGCATCTTTTAAATTAAGGGCGTTACGTAGCTTGTCGTCGGGGTCGGCCATTACTGCGCCGCAATCATGGCATTTACGAGCTGCTATATCGTTTTGAGCGCCACATTGTTCGCACTCTTTAAACCTAAACCGATAATCGCATTGCTCTTTATGGCCTTCGTCATCTTCTAATAAACCTTGGCAGCGCCTGCCAAAATGCTCAACTACTTTGCCATCAGAATCGGTTTTTCCCCAAAAAATATTTGCAAACCCACACCCAGGGCAAAGCACTTGAACGGGCTCATTATCGCTATCACCTTTTTTATCGCCCACCTCAGGGTGAAATAAATCAAAGCCGTTGCCTGCGTAATCTATAACTAAGCAGTCTGTTTTTCCTTCATTTAGCCTAAGCCCACGGCCAACAATTTGCTGGTATAAGCTAACCGATTCGGTGGGGCGTAAAATAGCGATAAAATCGACATGCGGCGCATCAAATCCGGTAGTTAAAACAGAAATATTAACGAGGTATTTTATGTTTTTTTGTTTAAATTGATTTATTAATTTATCGCGTTCTGCATTTGGGGTATCGCCAATTATAAGGGCACTTTGCTCTGCGGGTAAATAAGTTAAAATTTCTTGCGCGTGCATCACCGTTGCCGCAAATATCATCACGCCTTGGCGGGTTTCACTGTATTGTATTACCTGCTTCAGTATAGCTTGCGTTGCGCGCTCACTATTTTTTAAAAGCGCATTCATGTCATCAGTCGTATATTGACCAAACGCATTAGTAGCCAAGGACGAAAAATCATAATGACTAATTGCCGCGTCCACTTCATTTGGCGGCGTTAAGTAATTATGTTTGATCATATACCTGAGCGGTAATTCAAATATACAGTTTTTAAATGGACTTTCTTTATTACCTTTTACAAAACCATGGTAATGATGATGGTATATCCACCCCATTCCTAATCTATAAGGTGTGGCTGTTAAACCCAATACTTTTAACTGAGGATTATATTCTTTGAGCGCATTTATAACCTTTCCATATTGGCTTTTTTTATCACCATTTACTCTGTGGCACTCATCAATAATAAGCAAAGAATAATGCTCATTTAATTTATTTAAATTACGCGATAAAGACTGAACACTGGCAAAGGTAACTTGGTGGCTGAGTGATTTTTCTTTTAACCCTGCTGAAAATATACTCGCTTCTAAACCAAAACTTTTATATTTTTGTGCGTTTTGTTCTACCAACTCTTTAACATGTGCAAGCACCAAAATTTTTTGCTTAGCAATTCGCGCAAGCTCTGCAATAACAAGGCTTTTACCCGCACCGGTAGGCAGTACAATCACGGCAGGATCATTTGTTTTTCGAAAATGTAAAACGGTGCGCTCTACGGCCTCTTGCTGATACGGCCTTAATTTATAGCTCATGAAAATAGTAAATAGAATAACCAGAAATGCAGTTTAACAAATACTAAGCGACTGCGGGGAGTTTAAGGTAAGTTTTGGCCAATTAAATCTCGCGTACAAAGCGTAAGCCTTAGCCTAAGGTTTAGTTATTAAGTTATACGCCATTAAAAAGAGAAGCCGTGGCTTCTCTGTTACTTTATTAAGCTAGGTGCTTTTGTAAATCAACACCTTCAAACGCTTTAGGGCGACGGCCACGACCGGTCCATTCAATCACTTCGCCATCTACTTCAATACGATACTTAGCTTTTACTTTAGTACGTTTATCTGCAGTACCGTCTTGTAAATCTTCTAACGTAAGTCCTTTTTCTTTTAAAAGATCCAACACTTCCTGTTTAGCTTGTAGCTGCTCAGTATATTTTGCAATCGCATCAGTGATTAATTGTTGTGCTTTTTCTAGCTCAGTTAATGATGCTGTTTTAATAAAAGATCGAACTTCTTTCATTTATATCTCGCTAAATTATAGGGTTAGATTTTAATTCCTTTTTAGTATAAGCCTAAAATAGAAAATAGGCTACGAGAAGAAAGTATTAGCTACTTTTTAGAGTTTAAAAAAAAGCCGTGATTAAAATCACGGCTTTAACATTTAATAACTAATTAAAACTTAGTAGTTAGACTTAATTGTAAGTATCTACCAGTTACATCATATGCTTCAGAAACTGTATTAATACCTGTACCACCGCTAGAAGAGCTTTGGTTAGCAACTGGTGGTTGCTTATCAAATAAGTTACGAACAGTTAATGTCACATTTGTACTATCAGAGAAGCTATAGCCCGCTGAAATATCGTGATAAACAACTGATGGGAATTCGTTATACTTCTCTAGAGGAGTAAAGTCTGTGTAGTTGAAGTTACCTCCATCAACACTATCCTTTGAACGATCCCAGTAACGCATACGCCACGAAAGGTTTAAATCTTCTAGGCCGTAGCTTAAGTTAAGATTAGCTCTGTTATCTGGTGTGAATACTTGACCGGCTTTTTCAACTGTTTCACCACTTATGATTCCTGTTTCATCATATTTTATCAGGTGATTCCAAATCAGATTTGCACCAAATTCACCATGCTCAGTATCAATCTTGTACGCTAATTCAATATCTACACCAGCAGTTTCAATATTATTTTCGTTACTTGTTCCTGAGTTAACTTCAACTAAAGCACCATTTTGGTCACGTAAAGAATTTCCACCACAAGTTGAATCAAAGTCAGCAGCACTTACATCAAAACAACGATTTAGTACTGTAGTACGGCTTGTCGTTGAAATAGCATCTTCCACAGAGATATCATAGTAATCAACTGTTAAAGCAAACTCTTCAGTTGCTTGCCACACAACACCTAAGCTATATGTGTCTGCAGTTTCTTCTTGAACTTCTTCATTACCACCAATGAAACCACCAGTGCTTTGTGCTTCTGTTTGTGTTAATTCAAACGAGCCATTTGCAGCAACGCGAGCAGCAATCTCAGGAATTGATAAACAGTTCTGAGCTACATTACCTGTCGAAGAAGCCGTTACACCGCTACATGGATCAGTAACATTAGCAAAAGTTTCGCCTCTTCCACCAAATAAATCAGCAATGTTTGGTGTACGTATAGCTGTTGCTGCTGAAGCTCTAAATTTCAATGTATCAATTGGTGAATATTGAATACCCGCATTCCATGTTGTTTGACCACCAACAATTTCGTGATCTGAATAGCGAGCAGCTAAGTCAAGCTCAAGATTATCTAAAATAGGTAATATTGTTTCTACATAGTAATCGTTAGAGTAGTAACTACCATCAGTTGGTAGTGAGCGGTTAGTACTTGACGCACCAGTTTGGGCTAAATCACCAGGGTTAAAGAAACCACTTTCTAGGCGATGTTCAGCCCCCATAGCTACCCCAATTCGACCGCCTGCAAGTTCAACAGGTAACTCACCAACTAAAGAAGCTGAAACTATAAATTGCTCAGTTTGGCCAGCAATTTTGGCAGGTACTTTAACGTAATCAACAGCCTCTGCTGAAACAGAACCCTCACCAAATAAATTTAAAGGTACACAACCTTGTAAAACAGCTAGGTCATTTGCACATTGAAGTGAACCATCGTCGTTTTGCACTACATCAAAAGCTTGTGCTGCTCTTTCAATGTTAACTTGGCCACCACTGTCTTGACGTTGATCCGTTTTACCCCAAGATACATAAGTATTTAATGACCAGTCATCATTGATCATCCAATCTATACCAGTCGCAATTCGAACAGTATCACGCTCTAAATCAGTAGAACGAGCACCGAACTCAACCATACGGCGAACTAGCTCAGGAATGTTATCATCTAGTCCATAACCGTCATTAAGAAGATTTTCACGAAGTAACTCCGGAACCATAGGATTACTTAGCTTTATCCCACCTTCTCCGCCACGCTCTGGTAAGAATACATCATTAGTAGAAAATGGTGTTGGCTCAATAGTCGAGTTATAAGTTTTTGATGAATTCCAGTTCATTTCAGCAAAAAATTCAACTTCATCATTAATTTCTTGCTTGATGTTAAGGGCAGCGTACTTTCTTTCAAGAGGCGTGACAAGCTGTCGATAATCCGCTCTGTTAAACGCATCACCACCTTCAAGCCCTGTATAAGGGGTGCCATCAGCATTATATGAGCCTACTCTACCTTGAGGAGTATACGAAGAGAATACCTTCCCTACATACTCGTTACCATTTTCATCAAGTAGTATCGCTTCATCAAACTCAGAAAATGCACGGTCAGAAGGTTTTAGACCTTTGTCATCATCATAACCAATAGCGACGGTTACGTTACCAGAATCCCAACTGTTACCGGCGGTCAAGTTTAGCGAGTACTTTTCGCGATCGCCTTCGCCTGATATACCAGTTTGAGCATTAACTTCCACACCCTCTACGTTGTCACGAGTGATAATATTTACTACACCGGCTACAGCATCTGTACCATATATAGCCGAAGAAGCACTTTTTAAGATTTCGATACGCTCAATCATTGAGGCAGGAATGGCATTTAAATCAACGGCATAACCACTTGAAGGCGAACGGCCAGATACAAAACGTCGGCCGTTAACCAATACTAAAGTGCGCGCTTCACCTAAGTTTCTCAGTGAAGTTGTGTTTAAACCTACGCCAGAAGTACTGAATGAAGAGTTAGATTGATCTGCACCAGCAATAGCAACAGGTGATTGGTTTAAAACGTCAGCTACGTTCAATGCACCCATTTGCTCTATATCAGTTCTACCGATGATAGTCACAGGTACTGGTGTCTCTACGTCTGTACGCTTAATACGTGAACCAGTTACTTGAATACGTTCTACTTTAGCAACACCCTCTTCTGCAGCAGATGAACTTGCTGAAAACGCAGCTGCAGATGCTGCACCAAAAGCAATTGCTAAGCGCACTGCTTTTGAAACTTGATTATTTAACATGTGATTCTCCCTGAATACTTCTAATAGTTTATTTTTATACAGCTAGCTAATACTTAAAATTAACCAGCTCGCAAATATTAATATCATTTCAAGCACAAGGTCAACAAAGCTATAACCAAAAATACCTTTTATTTACAAAAGCTTGTGTTTTCATTTCGTTTACATGTACCGATTTTATCACTATTGTGAAATATACATTATTGTTGAATTCAGGCTTCTCGCATAAACTTAAAAACACTGCGGCAAACCAACAAAAACCAACGATAAAAACCAACCTTGGTTAACAATTAGTTTCACCTTGTTTGCATTAAGTGTATAAAATGTATTTAGAGTGAAATTTGTACTTTGAATAATTAATCTAATTAGAAAGGAAAATAAAAATGTATAAATGGCTATTACTACTTTGCCTTACCACTAGCAGTTTTGCTTTTGCAGGTGTTGAAGGCTTACCTAAGGAGTTTGCTGATTTTAGTATCAATAATGATATTACCGTCTCTTACGACGATTTGGACCAACTTCTAAAATTGACCGTTTTAGATACTGGCCGTTCGGATAGAAAAAAAGCGTCTAAATCGCAAGCATTGATTGGCACAAAAATGCGTTCGTCAAGAAAGAAAAATACAAAAAACGAAGCTAACAGGTTTTTCTTTGAAGAAGTTAGTAAGTCTGAAATAAGTGAAGGATTTAATAAAATACGTACAAGCCTAGAAAGCTTACCCAATGAGATAGCTTTAAATAACTTATCACTAAATGAACAGTTGGCTTATTGGCTAAACCTTTACAACACCGCAGTAGTTGAACAACTACTCAAACACTACCCTGTTAGAGACACTGAAAAGTTACTCTTTGGTAAAAATAGCATTTTAGAAGAAAAGTTTTTATATGTCTCAGGACATGCATTGTCTCTAAATGATATTCAAAAAATAGTTTTTAAAAAATTCACTAATAAGCCTATTGTTATGTATGGCTTTTACCAGGGTAATATTGGCAGTCCTAATTTAAGAGCCGAAGCATACTCCGGCAAAAAGGTATTTCATCAGCTTGAAGATAATGGTGACGAATTTGTTAATTCCAACAGAGGTTTATACATTGGGAAAAAAAATAAACTTTACGTCTCAAAATATTTCGAGCAAACAAAACCTTTATTTGAAAATTTCGAGAGTGATCTGCATTACCACCTAGAAAAATATGTAGATACAAGTATGCGATACGACGTAAAAAATGCTAAGTCGATTAGGTTTAAAATTGAAGATTGGAGCATTACAGATATATTTGGAACTGAGAGAGTTATCGGCGGCTCTTCAGCAACTAATAACGCAGCTATGCTTAATGCGGTAGTAAGTAACTCTACTTATCCAAAGGGCGCCGATGGAAGTGGCTCTGGTGTTGGAGCTGTAAACCTCAACTTTATTTCTGACTCAATCACCAATAAAACAATGGATTTTGGTCGGTTTTCTGCTGATCAAATTGAAAAATTAAAAGCATTAAAACTAAAAAATGAGCAGAATTCGGGTACAGTCAACATTAAAGACTTATCGACTGATAAAAGCGAAAATTAAAATTCAAATGTATTTTACATCCTGTTAATATAAAAATAAACAGGATGTAATTTATATGCAGAACTTTAAAGCTGCTCTTACTGCGTACAATACAAAAAACTTCCAAAAATCTCTTGATATAATTGATGAGTTTAAGCTTTCACATCTAGACGCCCATTTACTAAAAGCAGCTAGTTTAACTGCTTTGGATAAAAATGATAAAGCCATTGAAATATACCAATGCGCACTAAAAAACAACCCTACAAATATTTCATTACTAGAAAACTATACCGGACTACTTTGTAAGTTGGGCGATTTTATGGGTTGTTTAAATCTACTAAACACAACAGCAACAACCGTTTCAGTTAAGCTCTCCTTAAATAAACTAGAAGCATTAATAAAATTAAATCACTTACTTGAAGCTAAAAGATTAGTGAAATTAATAAGTACACCAACTAATTTAGAGTTTAGGTTTATATGGTTGAAAATAGAGCTACATGAGGCGTTAGGTGAGTTAGATATAATTGAGAATATTATTAATATGCTACCTGAAGCACAACAAAATAACTTTTATATAAGCTATAAAAGAGCCTGTAATTTAAGGAGTATGGGACGCTTTAATGAGGCTTTAGGTTTACTACTAAATATAGAAAAAAAGGAAAGTACCAAACCAGAAATATTATTTTTAATAGGCTGTATTTATAAAGATTTAAATAATACCCAACAGTGTGAACGCTATTTAAATAAATGCTTAGCAATTGCGCCTTATTATGTTCCTGCACATGAAAGCCTTAATAGGCTTTATCACTCAACGAAAAATAAAAAGTTGTTTTTAAATAGCTATGAATTAGTAAAGCAGAAATACGAACCTCACCCTGTAATTGAACATTCTTTTATATCGCAGCTTATAAAGTCAAATAACTATGGGTCGGCCTTGGATGTTTCAACTAATGCATTAAAACTATTTCCGAATGATCATGCAATAGTTCATGCGCATAGCGTGGTATTAGGAAAACTTAATGACCATGAAAAAGCTTTTAATTTATTGAATCAATTAGTTAAAAAAGTACCTCATGAAAGCAGGTACCGAATAGATTTAGCACACTACCTTATATTAAATGGAGACTACATAGAAGCAATTAGACAATTAGAAAGTGCTTTAAAATACGATTACTTTAATCAAGAAGTTTGGGCTTACTTAAGCACCGCGTGGCGCTTATCAGCTAACGATAAATATTATTGGCTGACGAATTACGATCAATACGTAAAAGTTTTTGAGCTTCAAAAACCAAAAGGGTATAGCACTAGCGGACAATTTTTAGAAAATTTAACTGACCTATTACTCAATTTACACGCACACAGTACACAATTGATTGATCAAAGTGTAAGAAGTGGTACCCAAACAGAGGGGCATCTCTTATTTAGAAGTAACAAGCTAATAAGCGACTTTAAGCATTCTATGAATAATTGCATAACAAGCTATTTAGCTAATCTGCCAAAAGACCAAAAACACCCTCTGTGTTCAAGAAATAATAATGCATTTAAAGTGAATGGAAGTTGGTCAGTCAAGTTAGGTAACAAAGGGTTTCATGCAAACCATATACACCCTGCTGGCTGGTTATCGGCACCAAGTTATATTTCTCTCCCCAAGGAATTAAATGAAAATGACACTAATAAAAGTGGCTGGTTAAAACTAGGGGAAACGTGTTTAAACCTTAAAGAAAGAGAAGAGATAGCGCGAAGTATTTGCCCTAAAACAGGTCAAATGATTATATTTCCTAGCTATATATGGCACGGTACATATCCTTTAAAAAGTACACAACCACGTTTAACTGTTCCATGCGATGTTATGCCTATACTTTAGATTAAAATCCAGTATTAGCTGATGGCTTTATACTTCCAGAAGAGTTTTCTGACTTGAGCTTAAATAGGGATATAAAGGTTTATTATACTGATTTAACCAGCACCTCGACTTAACAGCTGTAGATGGATGTCGGACAGAACGGCTTTAAAGTCAATGGAGTCTATAGGTACAAGAATAAGATCAACTAGAAATAAGCGTAAAGCATTATAAGCCACTCGCTTTTATTTTGAAGAGGTTATAGAAACAGGTCTTAAAAGTGGATTTAAAAAATTCGTTTAAGTCTAGAAAATGTCCCAGTTCAAGGCTCTCTGAACGATCTCAGCCTAGATGAACAGCGCGCCTATTGGTTAAACTTATATAATATTGCCATGATTGAAAAGCTAATTCAGTGGACTTCCCATAGTGCTGTGCAATGTGCTGGTGCTGTTAATGGGAGCTATTTAGCAAGTTTTTTTCAGAGAAAATAGAGTCTCAAACGCAATTTCCTTTGGAGGTGCTAAGTAAACTTTATAAGCTTAAAATTAATAGAGAAAAGAGCAGAGCCTCGGTGGAGATGAAAGATTTGCCAACGCAGAATTAGATTATATCAGCTCTCTACTGAGAGCTGTAAATTGTAAATAAGTATTAAAGCGACAAGTTATAAAACGCTTCAAACTCCTTTTCAGATATATTTTGCTTAATGTACTCACTAAAGTTTTTATATCTACCAGATGAAGAAGTATAGAGGGGCTTTCTAACTTGCCACACACTCGCTGTACTTACAATATTTCTTTTCTTATGGAATGTGCTGTTTTCATCTTTATATTCAATACCTAAAAAATCAAACAAGGGTATAAGAACTTTTTCAGGATTTGAAACTAATTCATCATAGTTTACCGTAAAAATATCATTGGTATATTTTTTTAACCAATGGCTTTTAACTTTTTGCTGCGCTGTATAGTAATGTAGTGTATCGCTAAGGTTAGTAGCATAATTTAAGCTAGGCCCTAAATGTTGAAAATATGCCGACAAACTATTATCTCGAATATCACGCTCCGTCCATATAATCTTAGCGTTAGGATAAATACGTTTGATTTGGTCAATATAGAGGTAGTTTTCAGGCCTTTTATCTGTAACGAATGCCCTCTTATTAGCTCTAAGCGCTAACTCACGGTTATAGCCCTCTTTAAACTCTATTGTACTGGCTGTATTTTCGAGCTTAATTGGATTAGCAATTAAGTTAAATAAATTTTTGTGAATATAGTCAATTTCGCCACCAGCACTAATATAATCAGATGCAGCAAGTATTTGCTCAATTAAAGTAGAACCAGAGCGGAACATGCCACAAATTATGATTGGTGTTAACTCACTATTTTCATTGCTAGTGACTGGCTTCTCCTTTCGTTCTAAAGTTAATTTGGTTAGTTTTTCAATCTCATATTTATTGTATTTCGGTATATATGAACGATTAACTCTATTTGCACTAAAATAATACTCCCAAGCTTTTTTATAATCAGCAATATCATTAAATACTTTACCAAGGGCATAATATAAATCAGCCACTATCGAATTATCTTTTTCTTGCTTAATAATTTTTAGGCTCACTTGCTCATATTCTAGCGCCAAAGCAGGGTTAAATGTAACTATGTCAGAAAGCCTAGCATGCGCTAAGCCATGCTTAGGGTTTATAACTAGCACTTGCTGGAATAGCTCTAAGCTTTTGCTTTTATTGCCCATTTGCTCATAGATATTAGCTAAATTAAAATAAGCATTTACATTGTTTTTTTGAATTTCTATTGCTTCTTCTAAGCAATATATTGCGCTTTTATGATCATTTAACAAATCAGAATAAACTAACGCTATCTCTAATTTTACCAAATAAATATCGGGAAATTGATTTTCTTGCGCACTTAAAAGGTGCTGCTTAGCTAAAAATCCATTACCTAACTTTCTAGCTAAGCTGCCAAGCAAGAAATGAGCATGCGCGTGATTAGAGTTTTGGCTTATAAATGCTTTTAATTTGCTGATTGCAGTATCAGAATCACCGCTCGACAAATACAATTGAACTAATGTATTGATGTAATCAAATTTGTTTGGAACAATCGAAACTAACCTTTCACTAATTAACTTAGCCTCATTAAGGTTTTTTTCACTCATTGAAACCTTGAATAATAGAATAAGGGCCTGCTCTGCAGTATTTTGATTAGCAGCTAATATATTAAGTGTTGTTTTTCCTTTATTGATTTGACCACTGTTTAGCTCCTTTAAAGCTTGCGATACGCTAACTTGCGTCATTCTTAAATTTCTCCATAAAAAAAAGCGAGCCTAAGCTCGCTTTATTTATATCACAAATAATTAGAATTTAAATGATACAGTTGTATGGAAATAACGACCCAGCGTGTCGTAGTAACCAGCAATAGCGTTAGCATTTGTTGATAAACTACCGCCTAAAAGAGGTGGCTCTTTATCTAAAACGTTATTAACACCTACTAATAATGAAGTGTATTCATTAATAGTGAAGCTAGCTTTAAGGTCAAGATAGCTTTGTGAGCTTATACCGCCTTGAGCAAGCGTATCATCACCGCTGTAATCGCTTACTTCACCGAAGTAGCGCCATTTAGCAGTCGCACGCCAGTAAGTATCCATGTCGTAGCTAAGAGTTAAAACATGACGCCATTCAGGTTGAGCAAAACAGCTGTTATCAAGAGTACCTACACAGTCATATGCTTCACTTACACCTGGAATATTATCGTACTCTTTACTAAGCATGTAAGTACCAATTAGGTTAGCTTTTAACATGCCACCGGCTACTTCAAAGTCATAGTTTGCACTTAAATCGATACCTTCCCAATGTAATTTACCAAGGTTAACGTTAGTTGCTACAACTTGGCCATCACCAATCCATAAGCTACCGCTACCAGATGTTCTTTGTACGTTATCACAGAAAACAGCATCACCAGTAAGTGCACAGTTAGTTACTATCTCTTCAGGATTGATAGCACCAATCGCATCTTCAAGTTCAATATCCCAGTAATCAATTGAGAAGTTGAACCCTTCAAATGGGTTAGCAACAATACCAAACGTTATTGTATCTGCAATTTCAGGGTCTAAGTCAGGGTTACCACCGAAGAAACCATTGTACTGAGATGCTGGGCTCGCAGAAACATTACCGTACTGAGATGCAGAAACACCTGTATTAGCACACTGTGCAGCAGATAATGAAGGAGTATCAGTAGCACAAGGATCTGTACCGCCCCATAAGCCTGTGCTTTGGTTAGCAAATAATTCACCATTATTTGCGGCACGAACTGCGCGGTTATAGCTTGTACGGATTTTCCAATCGTCCGTTACATTCCAATCAAGCGCTAGTTTATAAGTAGGCTCAGCACCAGAAGTACTGTAATCAGACCAGCGGTAACCTAAATCAACAGCAATGCTCTTAGCAAAAGGTGCATCTTCAAGAATAGGCAAGCTAACTTCTGTGTAGAACTCAGTTAGATCGTATTCACCATTTAAGCTTTTAGTAGTACCACCTTGGCCTAGTAATAAACCTTGTGCGTATACTTCATCAGCTGTACGGCTAAATGTTTCTTCACGGTACTCTGTACCAAATACTGCTGCAATTGGGTAATCTGAACTAGGAAGGCCAAAATCAAATTCACCAGTTACATAACCACCAACAATAAATTGCTCTGTTACACCGTTAAGAATAGCCGTACCTGTTAAAGAACCTGCCGCTTCTGATGTAATACCTTCAAACTCAAATACTTCATAAGGTATACAGCCATCGCTAGTTGCACAATCTTCACCATTTGCAGATAGAGCTGTGGCTATACGTGGACCAAAGAAGTCATTAATGTAAGCTGAAGAAGAAGACGTTGAACCATATTGAACAAATGCATCATATGACCACATATCGTTGATCTCGCCTTCTGTACCAAGTACTAAGCGGAACGAGTTATGTTCTAATTGGTCTGCACGAGCACCACCTTCAACGTTACGTTTACCGATGTATGTAGCAAATTGATCACCCGACGTTAAACCAAAGCGGTCAGTTAAGTCTTGACGCTGTTGGTCAGTTAAAAGTGGGCTGTCGAAGTCAATATTATAGTTTTCATTAAAGAACGTACCTGATTCAGCGATTTGTGCTGTAGTACGGTCACGCATGAACATAGCTTCTACGTATGGGTGAAAGTTATCATTAATTTCATAATCAGCAAATAAACCAAACGTATGGCGTTCATCAGGACGCATAAAGTGGTTTATTGGAGCATAGTTATATAAGTTACCTACTGAATCTTCAAAACCACCAGTACCGTCAAGCGTCCAGTAGTCGTAATCAGACCAATCAAAAGCACCATCAGCAGTTGGTGAAGATACGTAGAAATTTGGAACAACAGCATTACCTGAACCACCACATGACGTACCAGCCGCATTTAGAGCACATGATGAGTAATCACGAGCGCCTTGGCGAAGTTCGTTTTGCTTATTATAAGTAATGTAGCCTACAGCGTGACCTTTACCACCGTCGAAAGAACCACCTAAAGTAGCACTAAAATCAAAAGATGAACCATCAAGGCCAGAGCTACCCGTTGGGTAATCAAAATCTTTGTCATCCATTAGGCCTTGGATGTAGTCGTTGTCGTTATCATGTTGGTAAGCCGTAGCACCTACATCAACAGCAAAACCTTCAAATTTGTCGTCCATTACGAAGTTAACAACACCGGCTACTGCATCAGCACCGTAAGTAGATGAACCACCACCAGTTAATACTTCTACGCGCTGTATTAGAGAGGCTGGAATTTGGTTAACATCAGCCGATTGAGTGTAAATACCACCTGCTTGTGCGCGACGGCCATTGATTAAAACTAGAGTACGTTGCGAACCCATACCACGTAAGTCTAATGTTGCTGTACCTGTAGCGCCATTAGATTGGAAAGCAGTAGAAGAAGCCTCTAGTTGAGGTAAGCTGTTTAACATGTCTTCAACACGTGTAAAGCCTGAAACTGCAATTTCTTCTGCTGTTGTAATTTGTACTGGGCTAGCTGTTTCCATATCAGTACGCTTGATACGTGAACCAGTAACTTCGATTCGTTCAACTTTTTCAGCTGACTCTTCTTCTGCGGCAAATGAACTTGCAGAGAAAGCAGCAGTAGACGCTGCACCAAAAGCAAGGGCTAAGCGCACTGCTTTTGTAACTTGATTATTTAACATTTGATTCTCCCTGGGTCACCACTTGTTAGAAGCGACTTATTATTTAATTATTTATTATTGTTACAGCATGTTAACCGCAACTGATACAAATACTAAACAAAAACAATTTAAAAGCCAACTAATGTTAATGATTTTTTAAAATTAAATTTCAAATGTAAACAAAGTAGGTACAAAACAATCTTTTAAAGTAAATGTTATAACATCAAATAGATGATCAGACTTTTTAGACAGGAATTTGGTATAATTAAATTAGAGATAACTGACTAGGAAACATTTCTGATACTTCAACATTACAAACAAACGAAACCATCCCTATAATCGGCATAATTTGTTTATCTAAATACATTTGATAGTCGTAGCTATGCAGCCCTTGATACAGCTCAACACCGTGCGTTGTGTAAACAAATGTAACAAATTCACCTCTTTTTAGCGTAAATTCACTATTTTGTTTCTGAAACTTTTTTACTGCTTGTACATGGGGAGGGATATTTTTTTGATAGTCGGTTAAGTTTTGACCTAAACGTTTTTTAAAAACCAGCAAATGATCAAATTCGCCACGTAAAAGTTTACTAATGTAATCATTTACAAGGTCATTAATTTGCTCTGGTTGCTCAAAAAGGAGGGTAAATAAATCAAATTGAAACTGTTGAGCCAGTTTAGTCCAGTCACTTCTTACGGTTTCTAAGCCTTTAAAAACCAATTTTGATTCATCCGGCTTTATTAACTGCCCCACATAGCGTTTTTTAGACCCCACGCTTTTACCTCTTATGGTGGGTAAAAAGAAGGGGCTATAAAGCGATTCAAACTCTATTTCTAAATGGCTAGTTAAATTATGTTTAGCGTGTATGTTTTGCTGCCACAATGTGTTTATGTGTTTAGCTAACTGTTTACCTATTTTATTACACGCCTCAACACTTAAATCATCCGTTAGTTTTACAAAGGTCGAATCGGTATCTCCGTAAATAACACTATAACCTTGCTCTTCAATCCACTTTTTAGTTTGCAGCATTATCTCATGACCACGCAAAGTAATAGAGCTTGAGAGTCGTGGGTCATAAAAACGACAGCCTTGTGAGCCTAATACACCATATAAACTGTTCATTATTATTTTAATCGCTTGGGATAGCATTAAATCGTGATTATCTTTTGCCCGCTGGCGCTGTAGCGCTAGGCTTTTTATAAGCGCTGGTAAATGGTGCTGCTCTCTTGAAAACAATGCGTTATTAAAACCTTCAATACTGTTTTCAGGGTTTTCAATCCCTTCTATTAGTCCAAGCGGGTCTATATAAAAGGTTTGCATAATACTGGGGTACAGGCTTTTAAAATCAAGCACGATGACATTTTTATACAGCCCCGGTACCGACTCCATAACATAACCACCTGGGCTTTCAAACGTCAGCCCATGGTCGCCCATATTAGGTGCTACATAACCGCTGCGATGTAATAAAGGCAAATACATGTTTACAAAAGCCGCCACTGAGCCGCCGCGTTTTTCCAGCTCAAGGCCTGTTAATTGTGTGCGAATAACAGCAAAATCGAGAAGTTTTAGCTTATCGAATATTTTATTAACGAGTATGCAGTCTTGGCGATTGTAGTTAGCGAGCGCGAGTTTATCTTCATTAAATTGACGAATAATTTCTTGTAAGCTGTTACTAGCTTCAATTAATTTAGACTCGCCTAAAATTTCTTTAGCTACATTAGCAAGTGAAAAAGTTTCAAAACTATAAGTGGCATTTTTTAGAGTATCAATGCCATCAATTACACAGCGCCCGGGAATAGAAACCCTTGTAAAATGGCCTTTTCGAACATATAAAGGAAGGTTTCCTCTTCCTAGTAATAGTTTTACCCCAAGTGCCACAGAGCGCTCATAAATAACTGCAAAATCAAACTCAATAACATTCCACCCAATAATAATATCTGGGTCGCACTGCTTAATAAGTGTTACAAGTTGCTGTAATAGTGCAACCTCGTCTGCGCACCATATAATAGTATAACCAATCACTGGTTCGTGATGCTCAGGCTCTCCAATCATGATTACGCAATCTAAACCACAGCCTACCAAGCCAATAGAAAACAACACCCCACTTTCATTGCACTCTATATCAAGTGACAACTTAGAAAGCACAGGCGTATATTCGGCATTGGTTTTTAATTTAGCATCTAAAATTTCAGTGTAATGCGCATGATCCACTCGTTTACCCGTGACCCACGCTCCGCCTTTAATAAAGCGCTCCATTAAATAGCGTTCAATGGGCCTTATATCATCTTCATAAAGTGTAATACCGCGACTTTTTAACGCTTTGCTCGCGCTATAAAAGTGTTTTAGTGAGTAAAAGTAACAGCCACACATATCTTGCTGCTGAAAATTTTTTAATTTAAGCGGTTTTATTTCATGAAGAATAGACTCAGCAACTAAAATAGCATTTACTGTATTTGCATCCGTACTTTTTATAAAAAAAAGAACAGGTTGCGTTGAAGAAACGCTTTTAACCGGACCATGTTGAGTACTTAACCAAATTTCATATTGCACACCTTGTGCGGTATCATTAGCCTTCGCTGATAGTAAAAAACCTGATGTTAAATACAAAATGGAACCTTTATGAGCTTTTACAGTAAGCTTTTAAAATGTAAGTTTAATCAATAAAAAATGAGTAAAAATGATAAACGAGCCGATTCTAAAAGAAGCATTAGCTTTGATCAGTACAAAAAAATATAAACTAGCCATCTCTGAGTTAGTTAAAATAACATCTCAATATCCAGAGATAGAGCAAGCTTGGCTCCACTTATCAAAATGCTATAAAGAAATTGGTGAATTAACAAAACAAACCGCAGCCTATGACCAATTTGAAATGATAGCATGGTTTAACGAGCAATTATCTTGCGCTAAGAAGGATTTGTTACTCGGAGACTTTCATAATACTCAGCTAAAAATCCAGAAATTGTTAAAATTAGTACCAAACGAAAAACGATGCCTTTTGCTGCTTAGTAAAGCAGCGTTTAAAGCAGCTGACATGCATACTTACCTTAACGTTTCTCAATACAATTACCATTGTAACCCGAGCTCACCTGCTGTTGTTAACTGTTATTTTGAAGCACTTTTTCACACTAAACATTTTAATGAATTCATAGAATTAGCTAATAAAAAAGACAACAAAACACTCCACAACCATATTATCAGTTTATTAGCTGCATGCCATGTAAAACAAATGAATTTTGATTTAGCATTTAATTTATACGCTGATTTAGAAAGGAAGAGTTTTCACCCCTCAACTTGCCTATTAAGAATGGGCAATATCAAAAAAATTATTGGCGAGCCAACCACTGCGGTACAGTTATATAAAAAGGCTCTCGAAAAAGATAAAACGAATACTGAGGCATACTGGAATCTAGCAAATCTTAAAACCTATAAATTCAGTGAAAGCGAAATAAAAAATTTACAAGCCTCGATTTGTAACTTAACAAACCAAAATAAAAAAGCACTGGGTCAATTTGCTTTGGGAAAAGCCCACGAGCAGCAAAACAACTTTTACACTGCTTATAAGCACTATGCTGCAGGCAATAAAATAAAAAATAACCACATCAAATATACTCAAAGTGAATTTGACTATCGCTGTATTAAGTTTTTGACTAAAGACTTAATACACAGTTTGCCCAGAGTAAAACCTTCTTCTATACAATTAGTCTTTGTCGTGGGCATGCCCAGAAGTGGCTCAACTTTAGTAGAGCAAATTCTTGCTAGCCACTCTAAAGTTGATACCAGCTATGAATTAACAGAAATAATATCTATAGCGAGCTTTTTAGAGCAACAAAACAAGTCACAAGTTCCATATGGCCTAGATAGCCTTTCACAGCAAAAGCTTTCCAAACTATCAGCCCGTTACCTAAAATTTATTGAGCCTTTGAGAACTAATAAGCCGATTTTTGTTGATAAGCTACCTGCTAACTATCAGCATATTGGGTTAATTATGTCTTTATTTCCTAACGCTAAAATAATCGACGTTAGACGCGATAATAGAGCAACAGCTTGGAGTCTTTATAAACATATATTTTCAGAAGGGCATGCATATACATATAGTTTTGAAAATTTAGCGACGTATATAAAGAAATATTACCAACTTATGGATCATTGGAAGCAGTTATATCCAAACCATATTTTAACGCTTGAATATGAACAGGTTGTCGAAGGTTTTGATTCTGCACTTAAAAAAATCACTGAATTTTGCACTATAGAAATAGAACAAAGTTGTTATTCTTTTCATGCTACTAAACGCCCTGTCTTAACTCCGAGCTCAGAACAAGTAAGGCAGCCTATTTATACCTCCGCGTTAAAGGAGTGGGAAAATTACAGGCCTCATCTAGAGCCGCTGATGAAATTACTAAATTAATTTCATCCTTGCTTGTAGTTACACGGTTATAACTCTAAAATCCATACACTGTAATTATATACATATTTTAGGTTTATCTCCCCATGCTTTCTGACCAACTAAAAAAAACAATTAGGCAAGTACACCAGCATGTGGCTAGTAACCTTACTGATTACCGCCCACGCAGTAGCCAAAACTACCTTGTTGCCGAAATAGCAAAAACACTGGCTGGCGAATACCATAAAAAGCAGCGAATATGTGTTATTGAGGCTGGCACAGGGACTGGTAAATCACTTGCTTATTGTTTAGGCGCGTTACCGCTTGCCCTTGCTCAAAAAAAGAAGCTGGTTATATCTACTGCTACCGTGGCCCTACAAGAGCAATTAATAGCAAAAGAGCTGCCTTTTTTTAAAAAACACTCAGGGCTCGACTTTAAGTTTGACCTAGTAAAAGGTAGGCAACGCTATATATGTGCCCATAAATTACATAACGCTGTTAATGGCGATAGCCAAACGCAAATGGAGTTTATGCCCACACTTACCTCGCCGCTAAGTGATATGGAAACTAAATGCTTAAAAGGTCTTTACGATGCCTATGTAAATAAAAAATGGCAAGGCGACAGGGATAGCTGGGCCGACACCATACCCGATAGAGTGTGGAACTTAATCGCATGCGATAAACACGCTTGCCAGCGCCAAATGAAAGCCCATCAAACCTGCCCGTTTCAGCTTGCTCGTAATCAGCTTATGCAAATGGATGTGCTTGTTATTAACCACTCACTGCTACTGGCAGATTTGGATTTAGGGGGCGGTAAAATTTTACCCGAACCCGATAACACCATTTATGTCATAGATGAAGCTCACCACCTTGCGCATATTACCCGCGACTTTTCATCGGCAGCGGCCACTATTAAAGGCACCATTGATTGGCTCGATAAGCTCACTAAATTTAGTGGCAAAATGTCTAAAGTATTAGTAGGTCAAAAGGCCATTGGTCAAAATTTCAAATTGTGCGATAGCATTAACGATGCTAATAAAGACTTAAAAGTGGTGCGTGATATTCTTGATAATGCCGACTTTGAATACTCAAAAGACGATACATATCGTTTTGAGCATGGCGAAATACCAAAATCATTGCACAACAAAGCTAAAGATATAAGTGACGCCACACTAGATGCACTGCGTTGTTTAAATAAAATGCACGATACCCTCACTCAAGATGTAAGCGATGGCGATATAAAACCCTACGTTGCAGACCCTGTCTTAGCCGAAAGCGGGCACTATATAAACCGCTTAGAGCAATTAAATAAGCTGTGGTATAGCTATGCAAATAAAGGCGAAGGTACACCTCACGCAAGGTGGATCAAACGTTTAGAATATAAAAACCATCACGATCACCTATTAAGTGATTGCCCTATCGAAGTTGGCTACTACTTAAAAGACAAGCTATGGAATGAATGCGCAGGGGCGGTACTATGCTCGGCAACTTTAAGTGCTCTCGGTTCGTTTGACCACTTTGCCTATGAAAGCGGCTTAGCAAAAGAAGAAGGCGTTAAGTTTATTAAAGTGCCCTCACCTTTTGATTACCCTAAACAAGCAACCTTGCGTATTCCGGTAAGTAAAATTGAGCCAACCGACAAAGCATTTAGTGACCATATAGCGCAAACCTTGCCTGAGTACTTAAACACAAAAAAAGCTAATTTGGTGTTGTTTGCATCGTACTGGCAAATGGACCATGTGGCTAAGTTTCTTAGAACAAAAGGTTTTAACTTATTAGTGCAAGGCGAAATGTCGCGCGAGGCATTATTAAAAAAACACACCCAAAATATTGATAGCGGTAAAGGTAGTATTTTATTTGGTACGCAAAGCCTCTCAGAAGGGCTTGATTTACCTGGTAAATATTTAGAAAACTTAATAATTACAAAAATACCGTTTGCAGTACCTACATCACCAATAGAAGAAGCCCAAGCCGAATTTGTACAAAGTAAAGGCGGTAATCCATTTTTGTCTATTACGGTGCCCGATGCAGCAAAGAAATTGGTACAAAGCTGTGGTAGACTGCTGCGAAAAGAGAGCGATGAAGGCCGTATAACTATTCTCGATAGACGCTTAATTACCAAGCGCTACGGCAAAGCCATGCTCGACACCTTACCACCTTTTAAAAGACAAATAGATTATTAATGTTTGAACTTGCTTTAGATCCCACAACATTGGCAGTTTTATGTGCCGCGGCCCTTGCTGCTGGCTTTATTGATGCAATTGCCGGCGGCGGTGGCTTATTAACAGTCCCTGCACTACTCACCGCTGGCTTGCCACCGCATGTAACGCTTGGCACCAACAAGCTTGCGGCAAGCTTTGGCTCATTAACGGCCAGCTACACGTATTATAAAAAAAATCTATTTAGTCCTAAATTTTGGGCAAATTCCATTTTTGCTACAGCCATAGGCGCTGTGATTGGTACGTTAATTGTCGATCACTTAAGTATTGAATTTTTAAATAAGCTTTTGCCTATCATTATTATTATGGTGGCCTGTTATAGCTTGTTTGGTAGTTTAAGCACCACACAGGGCGATGATTTACCAAAAGTAACACCAATACTTAAACTAAAGCAGTGGTTACAGGGCTTAGCGTTAGGTTTTTTTGATGGCGTAGCAGGCCCAGGCGCCGGTACTTTTTGGACCGCATCTAATAGTTTATTTTATAAAATGAGCTTACTGCTTAACTGTGGTTTAGCCCGCTCAATGAACTTTGTATCTAATTTTATATCACTTATTACCTTTGTGGCACTTGGTCATGTAAACTTTTTATTAGGCCTTATCATGGGCTTTTTTATTATGTTAGGTGCTTGGATTGGCGCTCACTCAGCCATTCGCTTTGGCGGTAAGTTTATTCGCCCTGTTTTTAACACTATGGTTATACTGCTAGCATTAAAACTGATTTACGAGGCTTATTTGTAAATGCAAACACACGCGTTAGATAAATTACGCCAACAAGTTGCTACGCTTAAACAACAAGCTGAGCAATTTGATAGCGCAAAGTTGTTTTCTAAAAACCGCTATATGCAGGCGCAGCCTAGTTTATTTGACCGCGGCGTATTTAGTACTAAAAGCATGAACTTAACTGACTACGTAGCAGAAATTGAAGACGAAATTACCAGCTTACCACCAAGTGATCACCGCCATGCTTATGCTTATGCACTCGAGCGCATAGGTAATCAAGTACAAGCTGTATTTAGTGTTATTAAATCGACCCCCATCTGGGCAAAAGAAAACAAAAGCCAGTACAAACCTAGGCCAAAAAATACGGTTTATAAGCAAGCCGTAAAAAAAATAATGCAATCGTCGCACGAGCTATACGACGAGCTTAAACAAAACCACGAGTTTGAACGACGCTTAGTGTTAATGATTGAAGAGCGTAAACTACAAATGGAAAAAGCCAGCCCAGCGCAAGCGCAAAAACTTAATATGGAAATTTTAACCACGCATGCGCGTTTAGGCCGCTGCCGTAAAGCTATTTCGGCCACCGAAGATAAAATTCAACAAGTCGAAAAACAACAATTACGCTAATGCAGCTTTTTTACCACCCGCTTTACAGTGCTTTAACGCTTCCTGAGCGCCACCGTTTTCCTATTCAAAAATACCAAATGCTAAAAGCAGAAATAGAACGCTTAGGCTTTGGGGCTACACAGTTTAATACACCAACCAAAGCTACGCCCGAGCAGCTTGCACTGTGCCATAGCCCAGGCTACATAAATGATTTTTTAAACGCCACACTCAGTAATAAAGCAATTAAAAAAATGGGTTTCCCGTATTCACGCAAATTAGTAGAGCGTACGCTACTTTCAGTTGGGGCAAGTATTCAAGGCAGCGAATACGCACTAAAATATGGTTTTAGCGCTAATTTAAGTGGTGGCTATCATCATGCATATAGCGATTACGGCAGTGGCTTTTGTATTTTTAACGACTTGGCTGTGGCTGGCGCGCATTTAATCAATACAAACCAAGCCGATACCGTATTAATATTTGATTGTGATGTACACCAAGGCGATGGCACAGCACAAATTACGCAACATAATAACGCTATAGTTACTTGCTCTATTCACTGCGAGCAAAATTTTCCGCGCTTAAAGCAACACTCCGATTACGACTTCGCCCTACCTGCCAACACATCAGATACCGAGTACTTAATAACGTTAAAACAAGCCCTCGAATTTTGCGTGCGTATTCATAACCCCGATATTATTTTATATAACGCAGGGGCTGATATTTACGAAAAAGACGAGCTAGGGTTATTTAACGTATCGCTTGAAGGGGTTTATGCGCGCGATCATTTTATTGTTAACTACTGCAAAGCCCATAACATCCCACTTATGTGCGCTTTAGGTGGCGGTTATCAGCGTAATTTAAATGCGTTAATTAATGTTCATAAACAACTATTTAAAGCTGCTATCGATTTATTTTAGTGCTTAGTATACACTCAAATAAACGGACTCTATAAAAGGCGCTAGCACGATGCGACTGCACGACGACATACATAACTTTTACGAAAAAATTGTGGTTGAAGAAATCATTAAACGTAAACTAGATAAAGTTTACAGTGAAGATGTAATGGCCGATTTTTGTTGCACGGTACTTAATCAATTGCCGCCACGTTATATTAGATACGATGTAGATATGGCCTTTTATTTACCACAAAGTGAACGTATTCACATGGAAGAGCGCGTACAAACCGCTATTGATGTTGCTATTAGCCAAATTTCAAAAAAGAAAAATTTAGATGACCAGCCCACTTGATAACGCCCCTACACATGTAAAACTGGCAGTGGATTTAATTATGCTTTTGGAGCAGCACGAGGTTGCTCCAGAGGATGTATTAAAAGCGCTCGAAATTGTAAAAAGTGACTTTGAACAAAAACAAGCCACCGCTTAGCATTACTCTTTTGTTTGCACTTCGTATTTAGTCACAGTGCCATCGTGTTTGTTACAATCAATTTTAATCTCGCCAAACGTGCGTCTTGGGGTTGTTGAGCGACGGCACGTCATTTTTTGTGCTTTACTACCATATTGGCTTATGTACAACGCAACGGTTTCGTCTATTTTAAGCTGTTGCGCCGAAGTGGCCGCGTTATAAAAAGTATTGTATTGCGCCTGCCAACTTTCAACTCCAGCCTCTTTTGCAACGCCTAGCCACCCCATACCCATGTTAGTAGATTGTGTTAAGTACTGCCCTTTTAAAAACATAAACGACAATGTGTATTGCGCGCTTTTATAGCCAAGTGCTGCAGGGTCTTTTAGATACATAAAGGCCTGTTTATAATCACCTTTTTTATACGCTTTTATGCCATTGTACTCATGCTTTTTCATGGTTATGTCATCGTATAAATTAATAGGCGTAGACCCACAACCACTTAATAAACCCACTCCCATAATTGCTGTGATCAGTAAATATCGGCTCATGACTATTCCTTTTTTATTATTTTTATATGCGAGTACCAAATCTGGCTTACAGTTATTGCAAAGCCTGTTACTCTGTAAATTAATTTGTATAATTAAAATACTATCATGAGCTTAGCAAGTTTACTTCGGTTATTTTTTCTGGCTGCTATTTGGGGCGCGTCATTTTTATTTATGCGAATGGCAGCAAACAGCTTAGGCCCTGCGGTGTTAATAGAGTTTAGAGTTGGCTTTGCCGCACTCACCCTCTTTATTGTGGCGCTTTACTTAAAACGCCGCTTGGCGTTTACTAAACACACAAAGCACTTTTTTATAATTGGCGCACTTAACTCCGCCCTACCCTTTTTACTGTTTGCTTATGCCGCGCAAACGATTAGCGCCTCTACTTTATCTATTTTAAATTCTACAACGCCCATATGGGGCGCGGTGGTGGGCATTATTTGGAGCAAAACCAAACCGACTAAAAGCATGGTGTTAGGTTTGCTGTTGGGTTTAATAGGCGTGGCCATTTTAGTTGGGCAAAATCATTTTGTATTAAATAGTCAGTCACTTATTGCTATTGCAGCAGCGCTAAGCGCCTCCCTGTGTTATGCCATTGCATCCCATTATACAAAAAATGCCCCTAAGCTTGCCCCATTCGATAACGCACACGGCTCTATGTGGGCAGCCAGTTTTATAGTACTGCCCCTTATACTTTTTATGCCAATGCGCGAAGTACCTAGTACCAACGTTATGCTTGGCGTATTAGCACTTGGCGTGGTGTGTACCGCACTTGCTTATATTTTATTTTTTAAACTTATTGACGATATAGGCCCAACCTCAGCTTTAACGGTCACGTTTTTAATTCCGCTATTTGGCATTTTTTGGGGGCATTTAATTTTAGATGAGCAAATAGGGCCAAATACGTTACTCGGCGCATTATTTGTAATTGTGGGCACTATGCTGGTTACTGGTTTTTTACCACGAAAAAAGCACTTAGCTAAAACAAGCAAAGTGCCTTAAATTTTATATAGCATTATAGTTTAAATAAATTGTGGGTCTTTTGGCGCGTCGTGGCGGCGCGTTATATAAAGCACACAGTCGGTTTGGCTATTATTGCTATAGGCTCTTACGTGCTCAATAGGCACTGAAAAAGTATCACCTTGGTTAAGCGTTAATACTTCATCACCTAAGTCTATTGTTACGCTTCCTTGATGAACAAATATAACCTCTTCTTCAAAGCGAATATGAGGCGCAACCTGTGCATCAGGTTGTAACTTTAACGCAGAAATATTAAAGCCATGAGGCCAATTTAGCTGTGTTTGAATACATGTTTTGGCGTTTAAATTACCGACTAATGGCGCTTCATATACGCCATCAAACTGGCTAAGGTACGAGCGTTTATTCCAGTTAAAGTTGCTGGCTTTAACCACTGTTTGTGCCAGCTCTTCATCGGTTATTACTCTGTGCTGCGCTATTTGCTCTTGGCTGGTGACTGCCATTGGCTTTACACCATCGGGAATGGTTTCATTTAACGTGGTATCTACTAAGCTGCCATTTTCTAGCAAAATTAGTCCGTATTCTTTTGCCATGTCAAATACTTGCGGAGCCCAAAGTACTCTACCAGGGTTATCACTTCCAAGTACCGCATATAAATAGCCTACGCCGTCGCCAACATTTTCAAACCCTCTAAATATATCCATCGGGATCGAAATAATATCGCCTTCATTTAAAATTACTTTGGCATCTTTACCGTCAACACCAGTGTAAAAAGCCCACGTACCACTGTGTACTACAAAAATTTCTTCAGTTAAATGGCTATGCTGCGAATTTAAACACCCTGCAGGTTGGCGCGCACCACCAATATTAAACCCATGAGGAATAGAAATATGCACATGTTGATTTGGGTTTTCGGCAACGCCTGGGCCAATAATTGTAAAGTTTTCTTTTTGATCGCTCCCCGGCGAGCGCGTATCAATAAAGGCATTTTTACACGCAATTAAATCATCGTATCGTACTAACCTATCTGCAAATACACTCATTACTCTCTCCTAAATTGGTTACTGTGCGGTCCAACCGCCATCAATTTTAATACTTGTACCGGTGATCATTGCTGAAAGGCCGCTTAGTAAAAACACACAAGCATTGGCAATATCATCGGTTTGGGCAATTTTTTTCAGTGGGATCATGTCGTAAACAAACTGCTTAAACGTCGCATCTTCTAGCATGGGTTTAGTCATTGGGGTTTCTACAAAGGTGGGGGCTACGGTGTTCACGCGCACATTTTTATCGGCAAGTTCAACCGCCATTGCTTTGCTCAACCCCTCTACCGCATGTTTGCTCATGCAATACAAAGTACGTTTAGGTGAACCTACAAACCCCATTTGCGACGACATATTAACCACCGCCCCAGCGCCAGAATTTATTAGCGCTGGCAGTGCCGCTTGGCTAATTTTGTAAACGCTGCGAATATTCATCGCAATTACGTCATCAATATTTTC
Organism: Pseudoalteromonas sp. S327; assembly: GCF_005886415.1. NCBI lineage: Bacteria > Pseudomonadati > Pseudomonadota > Gammaproteobacteria > Alteromonadales > Pseudoalteromonadaceae > Pseudoalteromonas > Pseudoalteromonas sp. S327. The sequence continues at coordinate 47,345 of NZ_PNDP01000019.1, forward strand.
ATCTGTTTGCTCAAGCATTGGCGCAACCCGATTTATACCAGCGTTATTTAACAGCCCATCAAGTGTTTTTAGCGCCTTTAAACGCTCAAAAAAAGCATCGCTATTTATATCTAGCGGCCAAATTTCTATTTGCTCAGGCGCGTATTTCTGTAATGTTTGTAAATCACTGAGGGTACGTGCTACTGCAATAACTTGAGCCCCTGCATCTACGCATTTTTCTACGCATGCTTTACCAATACCTTTGCCTGCACCTGTCACTAAAATGGTTTTACCCACTAAAAGCGTTTTATCAAATCCCATTTGTTCACCTAAATTCTATATTGCATTCGAAGTCATTATTAATTAGAGTGCAGTTAGATGCAAGACATTATTTAACCAATACGTCTCATCAAATGTGTATATAACAACGACTCACTAAGGACACTAGCAATGATAAAGCATTTAAAAAAGGGTCAACCAATTGACTCAAAACAAAAACAAAATCAATCAGTAAGAGATATTGTAGAGAATATTTTAGCGCATGTTGAAACCGAAGGTGACGCAGCCATTCGTGAGTACTCTGAAAAGTTCGACAACTGGACTCCGGAGTCTTTCAAACTTTCAGAAGACGAAATTAAAGCCTGCTATACACAACTTGATGAGCAATTAATTAACGATATTAAGTGGGCGCAAAGCCAAGTACGTAATTTTGCACAAATACAACGTGACTCAATGAAAGACGTAGAGGTAGAAACTCTTCCGGGCGTAACCCTTGGTCATAAACATATCGCTATGGATAGCGTAGGCTGTTATGTGCCAGGTGGTAAATACCCGCTATTAGCCTCTGCGCACATGAGCGTATTAACCGCTAAAGTAGCGGGTGTTAAACGCGTAATAGCCATGGCTCCACCGTTTAATGGCAAGCCATCACCTGAAATTGTAGTCGCGATGGATATGGCCGGTGCTGATGAAATTTATTGTTTAGGCGGCGTGCAAGCAGTAGCTGCAATGGCAATTGGTACACAAACTATTGCGCCGGTAGATATGATAGTTGGCCCAGGTAACGCGTTTGTGGCCGAAGCAAAACGTCAGCTATTTGGCCGTGTTGGTATTGATTTATTTGCAGGGCCTACCGAAACCCTCGTTATTGCCGATGACAGTGTAGATGGCGAGCTATGTGCGGCAGATTTACTCGGCCAAGCAGAGCACGGCCCGACTTCACCGGCTATTTTACTTACCAACTCAGAGCAACTAGCTAAAGATACAATCGCTGAGGTGCAAAGGCAGCTTACTATTTTACCCACTGCCGATATTGCAGGCGTAGCATGGGAAGATCACGGTGAAGTAATTGTATGTGACACCTACGAAGAAATGCTGCAAGTTGCTAACGACTTAGCGTTTGAACACGTGCAAGTGATGACCAGCAATACCGATTACTTTAAAGAGAACATGCAAAACTTTGGCGCTTTATTTTTAGGTCCGCAAACTAATGTTTCGTATGGTGATAAATGTATTGGTACAAATCATACACTACCCACAGGTAAAGCTGCGCGCTATACTGGCGGACTATGGGTAGGAAAATTCATAAAAACATGTACTTTTCAGCAAGTAACAGAGCAAGCCTCGGTGGTTGTTGGTGAGTATTGTTCACGATTATGTGCTGCAGAAGGGTTCGCAGGCCACAAAGAACAAGCAGACATTCGTGTAAGACGATATAGGAAGTAAATCTTGAAGCAAAAAAGAGTCACCTCATACGATGTTGCCCGTGTAGCGGGCGTATCGCAATCGGCGGTATCACGTGTTTTTAGACCTGGTTTTAGTGTGTCTAAAAAAACCCGTGAAAAAGTAATCGCAACGGCCAATGAAATGGGCTATCGCCCGAATGCTATTGCCCGTATGTTGATCACCAAACAATCGGGTATGGTTGCGGTTATATTGTCATCGCAAGCAAACCTGAATTACCCAGAGGTGCTTTCTGAGCTAAACAGAGAGCTGGCACTGCACAATAAGCGTGTGCTGCTCTTTACACTTGATAACGCAGAAGAGCTAGATGAATTACTCGAAAACATATGGACCTTTCAGGTTGATGGTGTAATTGCCCTAGCTGCTCACTTTGATAGTAAAAGCTTAAACTTATTTGCTAAACACAGTACGCCTATTGTGCTTTATAACCGCCATGTGCCTGAGTCGAATGCAAACACCGTTTGCTGTAATCACGACAAAGGCATTAAACAGTTAATTGATTTATTACACGAAGCTAACCATAAATCGTATTTAATTATCTCCGGCCCTACCGACTCAGATGTTGCAAACGAACGCAGAGAAATAGCCGAAAATTATTTACAAACCCTAGGCGTTAAAGACACGCCGGTTATTTATGGTGATTATGGGTATAAATCGGCACGCGACGCACTTAAAAAATGGTTAAAAAAACACCCCAAGCCCGATGCCATAATATGCAGTAATGACGCTATGGCAATTGGCGTAATTGATGAACTAAAAGAAAACTTTTGCATTAAAGTGCCCGACGACATGTCGGTTGTAGGATTTGATGGTATTAATGCCTCTTCGTGGTACAACTATCAAATAACCACAGTACAACAGCCAATGAAACAGCTTACTAAAGCCGCTGTTGATATTTTAATGGAGCGCATTGAAAACCCTCAAGCGGCTGCAGAAGTTCGGGTATTTACTGGTTCATTAATTGAAGGGAACTCTATTAAAAAACGTTAAATTAAGGAATTTTTGTGGCCAAAAATCCTGTTTATATTTTACCTGGTACACTGTGTAATGACCGCATGTTTGCAGCGCAAATTAACGCACTGCAAAATGCAGGTTATACACCGTGTGTAATACCCTTCACCGAGCAATCTAGCATTTTGCAAATGGTAGAACTTTGCAAAAAAATTGCACAAGAGCCGGGCCCATTTATAGGTTTTTCCATGGGCGGAATTGTTGCGCTTGCCCTGTTAAAATCAAACCCTGAGCTAGTTACCTCCTTGTGTTTAATGTCGAGCAATTATTTAGCCGATAAACCTGAGCGCCCTGCAATTAGGCTCAAACAAATTGAACACGCCAAAAGCAGCAGTTTAGAAGCCCTGCTTAAACGTGACTTTTTGCCGCACTACTTTTACCAACCAAATAAAGCCCATGAAGAGACCGTACTTAGCATGGCAAACGATCTGGGTATTAACGCCTTTAGCGCCCAGCTGAGTGCACTTGCCACCCGCGAAGATACGTTAAGCGTAATAAAGCAAAGTACAAAAAAACTACTCATTATTGGGGGCGAGCATGACCCGTTATGCCCGGCAAGTGTTCAGCAAAGTATGCATGAAGCAGCACCTAATAGTGACCTTGTACTGCTTGGTCATTGCGCTCACTTTGCCCCGCTTGAGCGAAGTAATACGGTAAACGCAATTTTATTAGACTGGTTGGAGTCTTTATCATGAATTTAAAGCAAAAGTTAAATGCAAAACAGCTACTGCTAGGTACTTTTATTAAAAGCACGCATTATCATAATACAGAAGTATTGGCTCACACTAACCTTGATGTTCTGTGCCTTGATGCAGAGCATGCGCCCTTTGATAGAGGCGATTTAGATAGCTGCATAATGGCAGCACGTACTAAAAATATGCCCACGCTTATACGTGTTAGTAATACAGACCACGCCACTTTATTAAGTAGCTTAGATATAGGCGCAGATGGCCTAGTGCTGCCGCATATAAAAACCCCCGAACAAGCAAAAGCAATTATTAAAAACTGTTTTTATGGCAATAACGGCCGAGGCTATGCCGGTTCAAGCCGCTTTGCTGGTTACACAACCCATGCCCTAACCGATAACCTAGCAAGCAATAAGTCATCAACCTGCATTATTGCACAAATAGAAGATGCCGATGCACTGGATAATATCGAGCAACTGTGCCAAATAGATGAAATAGACTGCATTTTTATAGGCCGTATGGATTTAACCATTTCCCTTGGCGAAACCAACCCAAGCGCCCCTATTGTACTTGAGGCAGTCACTAAAATAGCCAAGGCGGCGGCTAAATATAATAAATGCTGTGGCATGTTTGTAGGTAATTTGAGCGAGCTGAGCCATTGGCAATCATTAGGCGTGAGCTTTTATTTATTAGGCTCAGATCACAGCTTTTTATTAAGTGGCGCTAAGCAATTGCGAGAGCAATTTGAAACAGCAACAGGAGCCCAAAACAATGAACATTCATAATAAAAATAAAGCGTTAATACACGACTTTAGACAGGCTCTGTATAACTTTGATATAAACGCCTTGCATACACAAATTAATACCGTATTTAGCTATGATGCGCTCATTCAGCTGTGTTACCCGTTTGAAACACTTGCCAACCCTAATGCACTTATTGAGCAAGTTTATTTACCACTTAGCGAGGCATTTGTAGGCTTAGAGCGCCGCGATACAATAGTTATGGCAGGTAGCTCAATTAACGACTCAGACTGGGTAGGTTGTTGCGGTTATTATACCGGTTCGTTTGAAAAGCCATGGCTTGATATCCCCCCTACTGGGCACCAAGTTAGCATGCGTTTTCATGAATTTTACCGTATTAAAAATAACAAAGTGGTAGAAGTACAAGCTATTTGGGATATTCCCGAAGTAATGATGCAAGCTAAAGTATGGCCGCTTTCGGTGAGCTTAGGTAAAGAGTGGCATGTACCAGGCCCTGCAACGCAAGATGGATTAATCACAAACGCATACAATGAAGAGCACGCAGCACAAAGCTTAAAACTTGTGGGCGACATGTGTGAGCACCTTGGTTTTTATGCCAAAGGCGGTATAGAGGCCATGAAGCTTGAGCAATTTTGGCACTCGCACTGTAGCTGGTATGGGCCAAGTACCATAGGCACTGCACGAGGTATAAAAGGGTTTAGAAACTGGCATCAAATTCCGTTTTTAAATGCACTGCCAAACCGAGTAGGTGATGCAAGTAAAGGCTATTTATTTGCCGATGAAAACTATGTTGGCTTTACCGCGTGGCCGGGTATGAGCATGACTATTAGTAATGATGGTTGGTTAGGTATTGCGCCTGCAAATCAGCAAATAACCATGCGTAGTCTCGACTTTTGGCGCGCCGAGAATAACTTAATTCGCGAAAACTGGGTGCTGATAGATATTCTTGATGTGTACCATCAAATTGGGGTAGATGTGTTCGCACGCATGAAAGAGCTTACCAAAGCGCGCTATTTAAACTTTGCACCCTAGGACGTATAAACAAAAAAAGCTCTGTAAAACAGAGCTTTTTTATTACTTAAATAGACTATGCACCAGGGTTCGCAATACTTTGCGTGCGCTTTAAAATATCTAGGCCTTGTTGTTTTAACCAATAAGGAATATCAATAATGACCCAGTTTTCTACTAATTTATCGCCCTCGCGGTGATACACATCCACCACGCGCATATCTGCTGGGGTATTAGCACCTGGTAGGCCTAAAAAGCCCCCAATGGCCGTGTTAGTTAGGTTAGGCCAGCCAAAAAAGCAGGCAAACTCATCTTCAGCAAAACGGCAAATATGGCCGTTAAATACTTTACCCGTTAACCCTTCTCTAAACGGATACATGTGCTGCTGCTGATAACGCTTAATTGTGTAAGTTGCGCCAATGCCTGCTGGGCCATACCACACCATGTTTTCATCCCAGGTTTTACCAAGCACTTCGGGCGGGCACGTATCAACACCACTTTTATTAAGCGCGGTTAGGTTATCAATCATTTGATTTACCAGCGCCATTGTTTTTTCGCTTTGCTCATCGCTACTTTTACCCAAACGAATACCATCGTGCGTACGCGGCCCGGGATACGAAAAATATTGCCCAGTAGAGAGCGGCAGCGGGTTTAAACCTACTTGCATCATAAGGCCAATAATATCGACAAAAAAACCGGTCTGAATTATTTTTCCGTCTTTAACACAGTTAAATTCGGCATAGCGCAAAGTGGCAAGCTTATGGGTTGGCGCAATACCTAGCCAATCTTTATCAAATAAGCCCATAAAATGGCCCATGCTCATCACCCACTGGCCACCGTCGGCTTCGCTTTGCCCTGCAATAAAAATATCCTCACGGCGCTGCAGCGCACTAAACGAGCTAAATAATGGCTGCCAAACTTGGGCAATTACATCATTCGCACACTCAAGCTCATTAAACGGATGCACCCCTTTAAAGCTGTATTCACTGGCCATAAACTCATTAAATACGGCTTGTAAATCATTGCCTTGTGCTTTTTCTAGTGCAGTATGAAATTGACGAACTAGTTGTTTATCTTTAAGTATATCTGCCATGATTATTCCTCATTGTTTGCGCAGTCAAATTAATGTCTTCAAACCGCAGTTAAACACACTTTAACAAAATGTATTGCATTTAAAGAGTAATTAAAAGCCTGTGAATAGTAAGTTATAAATTGCTTTAAAATAATACTAATGAGAATTGACTTCGAAGTCAAAGTGATTCATGATGATTCAAAATAAAAAATACAAATAGGCTCTCAAGCCCGTAAAACCTAATCTAACAGGATTAATTATGAATGATTTTGGATTGTTGAATTGGAGCATTCTCATCGGGTACATAATTGCCAACCTAATACTTGGGTTTGTAATTAGTAAAAAGATCAGTAGTGCTAACGACTTTTACATAGGTCGAAAAACAACACCTTGGTGGGCTATTGGTATATCGGTTGTTGCTACTTATGTAAGTGCACTCACCTTTTTAGGTGCGCCAGCGTGGTCTTACAAAGAGGGGCTCTCGGTTATTGCCATACACCTTAACTACCCACTGGTTATTGTGGCGGTGGTGTGTTTGTTTTTTCCGTTTTTTTACAACGCGGGTGTGGCCTCTATTTACGAATACCAAGAGCGCCGCTTTGGTAAAAAGGCCCGCTTACTTATCTCTACTATTTGGTTAATATCGCAAACTATGGGTTCAGCCGCAGTGCTGTATGCAACCTCCTTAGTGTTGGCCTTTATTATCGATATAAATGTTATAACTGCGATATTTTTAGTTACCATAATCGCCCTTATTTATACCATGCTAGGTGGCATAACCGCCGTTATATGGACCGATGTAATTCAGTCAGCCATCTTATTTATAGGGGCTGGTATTATTATGTATGCCCTCATTACCTCTATGGATGGTTCATTTAGCTCAACACTGAGCGAGCTAAAAAGCCAAGGTAAATTAGACCCACTTAATTTCTCGCTCGACTTTACCCAAGTAACTACCGTGTGGTCTGGCGTGCTGGCTATGTCGCTATATCACATTACGGTGTATGGCACTAACCAAATGATGGTGCAACGCACCCTTGCCGCTAAAAATATTGGCGATGCTAAAAAATCCTACTTACTAATGGGCTTTATCGCGTTCTTTATTTACTTGTTCTTTATATTTATGGGCGTGCTGTTTTATAGCTACTACGGCGGGCGCACTTTTGAAAACGACAACTTAATTATTTTACAGTTTGCAGCTGATTATGGCTTACCAGGGTTAATGGGCATTATTGCCGCTGCGGTAATGGCAGCATCTATGTCGAGCCTCGATTCAGCACTTAACTCACTTTCAACCATAAGTACTATCGATTTTTATAAAAAGTACTTTGCGCCTGAAAAAAACGACGCTCACTATTTAAATGTTACTCGCTTATTTACGCTAGGTTGGGCGGTGATCATTATTATTCCGGCCATTATGTATCACCTATACAGCGAAGGCTCAATTTTAGAAATACTCACTAAAGTAGGCTCGTACTTTGTAGGTGCTCAGCTTGGCATGTTTGCCCTTGGGTTTTTCTCTAAGCACACCACCGAAAAAGGCTTATTAATAGGCACCTTAGTGTCGTTTATTACCGTTGCTGTGTGCGCACTGTTTACCGACATTGCATGGCCATGGTACTGCGCCATAGGGGCAATAACCTGCCTTGTATTTAGCATTGCGTTAAGTATTGCATTTGATGGCTATCAAGAGGATTACAACGAATACACCATTAAAGGTCAGTTAAAAGCATTTAAAGATGAAAAACGTCCAGAAAAAGAAAACGGCTGGTACTTAATTCCGGGTAAGTTTGACTCAATCAATTACTGGTTACTTGGCTTTTTTGTACTGAGCTTTGCCTCTCTCATGTTATTTGAATATTTTGTGTAAGGTGAAATAAATGAATATTTTAGAACAACTTTTCGAAAACTTCAGCGCTGCAGAATTGCCAAATCAAGCATTGCTTGCAGACTCCGTTCAATGGCAGGTAAGCCACCCTTTTGAGCCTATTAGCACAAAGCAAAATGTGATTAATGATTACTTTGGCGTACTTAAACATTCGTTACCTGACATAGAGCGCAAACAATTTATCTCTATCCAGGGCGACTACAAAGGTGAGCAATGGGTGTGTGCAACAGGCTATTTTACCGGCACATTTACACAGCCTTTATTGGGTATTCCTGCCAGCGGCAAAAGTGTGTTTATTCGCTACAGCGAAATGGCGCAAATAGAAAACAACCAAGTGGTTAATGTTTACACATTTTTAGATTTAATTGATGTAATGAACCAAGTAGGCGTAAACCCATTACGCCCAAGCTTAGGTTACCCAGGTTTAGTTATGCCCCCCACCACACTTGATGGCGTACCAACAGGTGATAAAAACGAAACGCTTAGCAAAACCAACGAGCAACTTGTAGTTGATATGCTCACAGAGCTTGGCCGCTATGACGGTAAAGACTTATACAGCATTAATTTAGAAAAATACTGGCACCCAGATTTTATTTGGTATGGCCCAGCAGGCATTGGTACAACCCGCGGAATTAGCGGCTTTAGAGAGCACCATCAAGGGCCGTTTTTAAAAGGCTTTCCTGATCGCGGTATTAATAAAACACTGTGTTTAGTAAGTCACGATAACTTTGTTGCTACCGGCGGATGGCCTCACATGTATGGCACTCATACCGGTGAAGACTGGTTAGGTTTACCGCCTTCTGGCAATAAGCTGTTCCCGCGTGTCATGGACTTTTGGCGCTGCGAAAACGGCATATTAAAAGAAAACTGGGTCGCTATTGATATCCCTCATTTATTAGATGGAATGGGCATTGATATTTTTGAGCAAATGCAACGCAAAATAGCCGCAGCTAATTAAGAGGTGAGCATGAACAAACACAATAATATGACCCAACCTTACTGGCTACCGTTATCGAGCGTGTTAAACCCGCAAGGTAACAAACAGCAGCCTTTAATCGGTTTTGATGACGAATTTGTTGATATCGTTGATTACATTTTGCGCATAACGCACCGTATTTGGGAGCAAAAAAACATTGGCTTATGCTATCGCTATTACGCCGATGTATGCCCTGTTTTTACCCTTGGCGCCTATGGCGAAAACATAGAAGATGTTATTCAAGGCACCCTTAAAACTATTGCCGCCTTCCCCGACAGAAGCCTAATTGGCGAAAACGTGGTGTTTTCAGAAGAAGCCAACGAGCACTATTACTCATCACATTTAATTAGCAGTGTAATGACCAACACTGGTAACTCTGAGTTTGGCCCAGCAACACATAAAACAGGCCGTGTTACAACCATTGCCGACTGCGTATGCTTTGAAAACAAAATAGTTAAAGAGTGGCTAGTGCGCGACAACGGCTTTTTAGTTAAGCAGCTTGGCTTAAACATTATTAATGTAGCCAAACACATGGCAAACATTCCGAGTAAAGAAAAACACACGCAGTGGCTAAACGATGAATTTAACCGTGTAATTGCCATAGATCACCGCGTAGCAAGTACGCCCATTGTAGAGGGTGAGCTTGCGGCATTTGCCCATACTTGGTTAGATACGCTATTTAATCAAAAACAGTTTGCTAAAGTACACGAATTTTACAGTTTAACGGCAACACAACAATGGCCTAGCGGCAGAATGGCCACCGGACTTGCACAAATTAATGGCGTATTTATACAATTTTTTGCAACCTGCCCCGACGCCAAATTAACGATTGATCATATAGCTATTACCCCATTTGACGAAACCACGACTGATGTAGCGATACGTTGGTCGCTAGCAGGCCACTTTAATCCGCAAAATAGCGAGCTAAGTGAGCTTAAACAGCAGCCTTACTTTATTTTAGGCGCATCGCATTTGCGTATTAAAAACAAAAAAATCATCGAAGAGATCACCGTTTTTGATGAAGTAGCACTTTATGCAAACTTATTTAAAGCACATGCATTAGTCAACAAATCACAGTGGGAGGAAAATGCATGATCAACGCTATTATCGATTTATACACTAAAGCCGACATTGAAGTCATAAGCAGCAAGTTGCTTCGCAGTAGCCGTTGGCAGCAGCACCACTTTACCGCCATGGGTGCTTTGCAGGCGCAGCCTTTGTGGCTTAGCTTTTTAGCTCAATATGGTGTGTCTGAGTGTGTATCGCACACTCATAGCGTAGGCGCAGAACGTGAAACCCTACAGCTGGTTTTACAGCCTAAAAAGCTTAAAAATCCAGTGCGTTTAACGTTTGTAATAAAACACAACGGGACTTTTATTAAGTCAGTAAAATGTGTGGTTGATACGTTGTCGTTAGCGAATAACGAGTATGTAAATACAACGGTAAATAACAGCTCAGTTATTCCTAAACTACCAAAAAGTGACCCAATTATCGTTTGCGATTTAGATAACCAGCTGCACCCTACTACTTTTCATGCAACCCCCAGCGCTATTTGCGAGCTGCCCTCTCACACTGCTCGTACTTTAGATAACTGGTGGCAAATTTGGCAAACTAACAACCTGGCTCAGTTTGAAACCCTTTATACTCCAAGCGCTACGGCTGTACTTGCAGGTAACACACAGCCACAACCTATTAGCGCGCTGCTTGATTGCCACTTAGATTTTACGCAATCGCTAAGCAGACGCTATGCCCAGCTAGAAACCGTTGAGTATGACAGTACGCAAAACCAAGCCACGCTATGCTGGACTCTCGATGGCAGCTTTAATGCTAAAAACGTACGTGTACGTCAGCAAATAATTAGCGTTATTAGCATCAGCGATAATCAAATAACCCACGAAGTAATGCAATTCGACACGCTGGCACTTAACCAGCAGTTTGCATTATAAGGTCACCTTTTCCACTTCCCTTCAAGCGCTCACTGAGCGCTTTTTTTATAGATGGCCTTTTAGCAACCTGTAATCATACTTAAGCAGTTTTTACCCTATTTATGACTCGCTTTTATAACTCAAAATAGCTCACTTAATTAAGCGAGTGGGTATTACTTATTAAAAAAATAACGCTTTAAAATAGTTAAAGGCAATAAATAAAGTATCAGCCTCGCCTTACTAAAGCCCGAGTATGCAACCAAAAGCCAAGCACTCCACTTTGTAAGTTACGCACTTATGGCTTAAATACACGTATGCATTTAGCAAACTTAAATGAAGGGCTGGTTAGAGGGGTTAAGCTTACAATCTAAAGCCAATAAAAGCGCACTTAATAAATACCTGTAAAGGTGGGTTAAATACAATAGTAAGGTTAAATAGCAGCTAACTGAAGCTAATTAACAAGCTCAAAATAAAAAAAGCCAGCTAATAAATAGCTGGCTGAAAGTAATGACCGTAGCGGCCATTTTAGGAAATTTTAAAACTGATATTTTAAGCTTGCGCCCCACGTACGTGGATTGTTCCAGTTAGCTTGTACTGAGTTTTCAGGTAAGCCATCAACAATTTGTGAGTGCACTACACCACGAGTTAAAATCGCTTTATCACCAATGTTTTTAACGTACGCTTCTACTTGCACACTGTCGTTAATGTACCAAGTTAAACGTGCATCAGCCATTAAGTGCGCATCTACTTGCACCTCTGGGATGTTCGTATCAAACGCGTAGTAATCGTCTAAGTAATTTAGTTGAATGTACGGTACTAAGTACGAATCCCCCCCTAAGCTAAACTCATAACGAGCTGAAAAACCAACACTGTACTCAGGCGCCATAGCGGGGCTCCAGCCTTCAAAACTAAACTGACTAGAGCTGTCGTTTATATCTTGGCGGCCTTCTAAGTTACCTAATGCTAATAATGGGCGAAGCTGCTCATTACCTACTGCATAGCCATCAGCAAATTCGCTATCAAGCAGAGATAAAGTACCGGTTAGTGTTAGGTTATCAATTGGCACCCATTGAATATCAGCTTCTAGGCCCACAGTTTCTACATCGCCGCCGTTTTCGTAGTATTCAAAGGTGGTAGCAGTACCTGCGGCAACACACTCTAAAACAGTATCGCCAGTGGTTGTATCGTTACATGAGGTTGCAAATAACTGTGCTTTTACATCTTCGTATTCGTTCATAAATACCGAAAGATTTAAACGCATTGCGCCATCAAGCAAATAGCTTTTCATACCCATTTCGTAAGAGATAACATCTTCGTTATCGTAAAGTGGGTCAGCACCGCGAGCTACAACGCGCGAATCGTTTGCGCCACCGGTTCTGTAGCCTGTCGCTACACTTGCATACACCATAATATCGTTATTAATGTCGTACTCGGCAGCCGCTTTATAAAGTAGCGCAGAGTCATCCCAATCAGGAATTGTATCGCCGGTAAATGTTTTGTCGTCTTGGTTTACACGCAAGCCACCTACCACGCGCAAATCTTCTGTTACTTGGTAGCGTAATTGCCCATACGCCGCAATAGATTTTGCCGTATGCGGGTCGTAATCCGGGTTCCCCCATGAAGGCACTACAACAGAATCTGACACACCATCGCCTGTGGTATCTGCATGCGATAACCAGCTCCAATCTGCTTCTTGGTCAAAGTAGTAAAGGCCACCAATCCACGAAAAATCACCCTCATCGTTAGATGAAAACTGCAGCTCAGATGAGAGTGTTTTTTGTTCATCCTCACGGCCAAAACCACCTACAAAATCAATGCCACCGTCGCTGTAGTCGTTATCGTAATATTGCTTACCACTAAGCGTTGAGTAGTTGGTGGTCCATTTAATATCAGCAAAGTCGGTATACCATTCAAGTGCTAATGTGGTCGAAAAGCTTTCTTGCTTATCAAGTGAAAATCCATTGCGGTAAACATCATACGGGCCAAGGTCTTCGTGCTGCGCATCACTTGGCTGATAAATATGCCCCTCGGTTATTGTAGGCGTAGTGTTAAATACACCCGACCCCGGCGAGGTTTCTTCAATTTGGTAGCCCGCTATTTGTTGGTAACCCCAAATAGCTTCTGAGTTAGAGTCTTTACGCGAGTAATCAAAGCGTACTGTGGCATTAAACTTTTCGTTTGGCTCCCACTTAGTAACGTTACGCATATAAAACTGGTTTTTCTCGCGCAAGTCATCTGAAGGGCCTGGAACAACTAAATTATTGATATAACCATCGTGACGATCAGAGGCCACTACAAAACGGGTTGCCACGGTATCGCTTACTGGAATATTTATAATTCCTTCGTAAGCGCTGCGGTTATAACTGCCTGTTTCAACTTTTATACTCCCCAGTAAATCGTCAAAAACAGGTTGATTAGTAATAATATTAATACTGCCCGCAAACGTGTTTCGGCCATATAACGTACCTTGCGGCCCGCGTAATACTTCAATGCGTTGAACATCCACCAGCGCGCCTAAGCCCGATGAGGTAGTCGGCACATAAATACCATCTTGAAATATACCTACAATTTGCTCAGCAATACCGGTGCCTGCTACACCTACTTCGTTGGTGCGAGCGCCACGCATAGCGGGTCTAACTTCACCACCCGAAGAGCCCATACGTAAGCCTGGTACCACTTGTTCAAGACCCGTAACATCAATAATACCAGCACGGGCAATGTCCCCTTCCCCTAATGCTGTTATTGATGATGATACTTCCTGTAGGTCTTGTGAGCGACGGTTTGCCGTTACAGCTATACGCTCTATCGCGGGCTCTGCGGTTTGTTCTTGCGCTTGTGCTTGTTCTGGCTCTTGCGCAGCGTGTGCGTTCATTGTGGTTGCTGCAATAGCGGTGGTCACAGCAAAGTGAACGAGAGTCCGTGTAAATTTAGCTTTCATTATAGTTATTCTCCCCAGTATAAAACGTATTTAGTTCTCCCCAAACCTACATTTTCAATTATTACAGTAAACAAGTTGTATCAATTGAAAATGCATGGTTCTAAAATAGACTTCGAAGTCAAAAAGATCAACAACTTTTTGCTCAAATAATAACCTTGTAGAAATTAACCTAAATAAAACAATATATTAAAATTAAAATAAAGTGATTTCGAAACACAAAAAAAAGCCAGTAATAATTTATTACTGGCTCTATGTAAGCGATTGTTTAATTTAAAATTTCAATGCTATATTTTAGCAAAATGCACAAACTTACACTTTTACTCAAACCTTAAAATACATTATTGAAAAATGCCTAAAAGTTATAGCCTACCCTTACACCATAAGTGCGAGGATTAGCATAATCGGCCGCAGCCACATTACCACCAAAGCGGACTGTCCTAAGTAGTATAAGCTCATCTCCTGCGTTTTGAACATACGCACGTACAGACCACTCATTATCTGCCGAATACCATGCAAGGCTAGCATCGTACTTTTGGTAACTTTCTTGAGTACCAAATGAAAAAGGCAAATCGTTGGTTGTATACGAATCCGATAATTGAATACTGGTAGCAGGCACAACGCGGCCTTTATCACCTAAATCAAACTCATAACTGGCCAATAGTGTAATATTGTATTTAGGGCTTAGCTGCACGTCATTACCATCTAGTTGCAGTAAGTTATCTACGCCATTAATGGTCTCTCCACCTTCTTCAAAGACATTTGGCGTAACAAAATCGCCATACGTTGAGTCTGTAAACGCGGCGCGTGCCCCTAGGCGCAATGCATCACTTGCCTGCCAATCAATTTCTAACTCAAGACCTGCAGCATCAATTTCGCCGGCATTACCAAAAAACGACACCGCCGTACCACCCACGTTTTGAAAACGAGTAGAAAGCAGGTCCTCGTACTGGTTGTAATATAAAGAAGCGTTAAATCTTAATGAATTATCAAGCAGCATGCTTTTAAAGCCAAGCTCGTAAGCCGTTACTGTTTGCTCATCGTAGCTATCTTCGCCATTAAAAGCGCCCTGTGCGTTACCCGCTAAAAAGCCTGTAGAAACGGTAGCATAAAGCAGTTGAGAACTTGCCAAATCGTGTTCAAGACCTAGCTTCCACGTTACTTTACTCCAATCATCGTCTGCGTTATCAACCTCAAGTACAGAAAAATCAAGCGTGCTTAAGTTATCTGGGTTTTGGCCGTAAATATCCCACTCACGGCTGTCATTTGTATACCTAATGCCGGCTATACCGCGTGTATCATCATTAAATGTGTAATTACCTTGAAAGTAGGCAGCAGCTGATCTTGTTTCTAACTGAATTTGATTTAACCACGACGCGTACTGAAATTCTTGGGGTTGCGTTGTATCTGGCACATTATCAACCACAGCCCCATAGCTGCCATTTAAAAATGCGTTGTCTAAATCTTCTGAGAGCAAATAAATACCCGCTACCCATTCAAAGTCGCTTTCATACGTTGAGCTAACCTGCACTTCTAACGAGTTTGTTTTTGATTCAATCGCATTGCCATCAACCGTGGTTGCATAAGTCGAAAAATCACCATCAGTAAGGCGCGTTTCTTCGTAATCCATTGAGGCTGCAATCACTTTCAAATCTACCGACTCTAATGACCAGTTAAGCTCTGCACTAATGCTTACATCACTTACATCACGCGATGGTTTATAGTCAAACTGCTGAGTAAATGGGTCTGACGATACCGCCTGTGCTGTATCAAGCCCTGGTGTTGCAGCGTTATCTAAACCTGCACCAAAGCGGCCACAATTATTGCCACACACATCGTCACGACCAATTCGCTCAGTTAATGGTGCCGACAAACTTGTTTTACCCGTTGCAGGGTTTATAGGAACGCCTAAAATATGGTAGCCAAAAGCACCGCCGCCATTTGATTCATCCTGCCACGTTTCTATTTTTACATTTAAATTTATATCGTCGTTAATTTCAGTAAAAACTTGGCCACGTAAAAAATACATATCAGCATCTTTTAAGCCTGCATCTTCATTAAATGTATTTTCAACGTAGGGATCTCTTATTTCTCGAACGCCAGTAAATCGCACCGCAGTGTCATCAGTAAGCGCTGCATTAAAAAAGCCCTCACCACGTAAATGACCATAATTACCAAATGTAACGGCCATACCGCCTTCGGTAATATCTAGCTCTGGTTTTTTAGCTATAACATCAATCGCACCACCAAATGAGTTACGACCAAACAATGTACCTTGTGGCCCGCGTAATACTTCAACACGCTCTAAATCAACAAACCCAGCAAGCGCCTGCCCGTGACGAGGACGATAAACACCGTTAGAATAAAACGCGATGGCAACATCGTTAGCCTCTACTTGCTCTGTTCTAGCACCGCGCATAGCTGGGCGAGCATCACTGCCCGACACACCCGACTTTAACCCTGGCGCTAAGCTATCAAGGTTTAAGATATCAGTAACGCCATTTTCTAGTAAATCTTTAGCAGATACAGCGGTCACAGCCAACGGCACTGATTGAATACTTTTAACACGCTTAGTAGAGGTAACCGAAATAACCTCCAACTCTTTGTTAGGGTTTAACTTTGCCTCTTGCGAGTATACCGAGGCTGAGCCCAATATCGCCGTGTTTACTGCAGCAAAAATAAGTGTTTTACGTAAAATATGTGCGGCCATGAGATTAATTCTCCACCTGTTGATATAAGTTATTTTATTAAGCATTTAAGGGCTAAATAACCCGCAACCGAATTTTAAGTATTTATAATGATTAAAAGCGCGATTTAAATGCCTATTTTTTCGACTTATAAAAACTATCGCTTTTTGCATTCGAATGCAATAAAGATTATGTAAAAGTTTTACAGGTTCATAACACTAAAAACGAAGTAGCGGATTCAATTAAAAATAAACCCTTTAAAATTATAAAGTTATTTTTAAAGTTTATTCTTTAAAGCACTGGTTTGATCTGTTTAATTTAACAATAACAACCAAAGAAAGAAGTATGGTAGAGAAAATACAGATTAAAAGACTTCGAAGTCCAAAGAGGGGGGGGTAATCACATTTAAAGTAGGCACCTAACCAACTAATAATTAAGTGCCCACTGTCACTAAAAGTTAAAGCGTATGGCTGAAATATAATTACATGTAAAATAGCAACAGCTAATAACTATTCTCATAATTAATTTTGTGTCTTTTTGCTTAAGTTTTCAATTAAGTCTTGTGCGCTATAGCTGTTGTCGCTGGGTTTAATACCTTTGCCCATTTTAATGTCAATCAGGGTGTATACTTCTTTTCGTTTATCATTGTTGCTCACTTGTACGCCTACGCTATTGCTCGGGCGTACGCGTGTTTCGCAGGTTAATAAACCGCAGTTTCGCTCATATTGCTGGCTGTGTGATGCACTAATAGATGACGCGGGCGCTTGCGATTTAGACTCAACAAAGGTTTCTTTATTTGTTACAACAAACCAGTCGTAGCCTTGCGCTTGGGTAAGTTCAGCCGCGCGTAACAATGCATAGTCACCGGCATCGGCTACGTTGTTTGACACACTTTTAAACTCGACGCGGTATTGATCGTCACTAATTTTTTGCTCGCTATAACCTTGTGAGCCATTATTAGCTGGGCGGTAGTCGGGTTTAGATGCGCAACCCGCCATAAGTAAAATACTGATAATTAAAATAGATGTTTTCATCATTCACCTCGTTTTATAAAAACTATTATTGGTTTAACTGCCACTTTGCACTAATTGCTTGCTGCTCTTGCGCTCTATCTAGTGGTGCGCCGCTGATCATGCTATCTATAACAGCATCTAACTCACTGTTATTAGACGCCGTTTGATATTGCGCGCCATTATCACTTTGCTGCGCGGCTGTTTGCGCTTTTATTTGCCAACCGCTTTGCGTTTTACAAGCAATGCTTGTTTGCATGGTATTGTTTGAGCTTAGCGCATACTGCCTACAAAGCTCACCTTGCTGATTTTTAAAGCTAAGCTGCGCGCTAAATACTGAGCCATCACTTTGCTTATACTCACCACTACTTAGCTGTGTATTAAGTGCTGCTGCTATGTTACTGGCTACTAAATTTTGCGACTCATTGGGTTGTAAATAACTAGTCATTGCAATACCAAATACCACGGCAACGCTTGCAGCTATTGCTAAGCTTTTATTAGCCGACTGCTTAACCCTTTGCCAAGGCGTTAACGTTACTACATTGCTATTTGACGTGTTTTTTGTCTTTGCTGTATCAAGCTTTGCAACCGTTTTAGCTAATGAGTCACTAAGGGGGGCGTCATCAATACTTGTTGCGTGCTCTTTTACTCGCATGTCTACTTCGCTTAGCTCTGCAAGTCGCATCACTAGTTCATCATCGGTTTCAAGGGCTTTGCGCACTTGCTCCATTTCGTGCTCGCTTAGCTCTGAGTCTAAAAAGGCGCTAAGTGTTTCGTCGTTAATGTTCATACTTGCTCCTTTTTAAAGTCGGGTTTTATTAAATTATAAAGTGTACTGCGTGCTCGCGATAATTTACTCATTACACTGCCTATAGGTATATCCAGTGTATGTGCTACTTCTTTATAGGCCATGCCCTGCACTGCCACTAGCGATACAATGGCGCGTTGCTCTTCGGGTAATTGCCCAAGTGCTGTATTTATATTTTTAAGCATTTGTTTGTTTTCGAGTGTTTGGTGCTCATTACTTGTAATTGGCTCTGGTAAAACATCGGCCTGAGCCGTATTTTGTCTTACCTTGCGTGAGCGGTATTCGTCTATCCACACATTGCGACAAATTTTAAACGCCCATTTAGCAGGCTCAACGTCATCCGGAATGCCTTTTACTAATAGTTTTTCAATTGTTATTTGCACTACATCGTCTGCATCTGCTTTACTACCCGTTAGCGAATAGGCAAAGCGCCTAAGCATGGGCAATAAGGTTTTTAATGTTTCGTTCATTGATTTTTACCCCTTTTATAAAGAAGACGATTCAAAAAAACATTTATTCCCAAATAATCAAAATAATTTGAATAATGAAATATTTCTATGTGTTAAACGTTAACTACAAGCATGATAAATTTAATAGAAGTAACCCACTATGAATATTAAAAACACACGCGTTAAACACATAATAGCCACTTCGCTTTGCATATTTAGCGCAACGAGCTCTGCTAATATAGTGAGAGTCGATCAAGTGCTTGGGCAACTAAACCCAATAGAGCAGCGTATTGAGCAAACAATAGAGCGAGCACAGCGCCTGCCGCTTCCGGTGCCTGTACCACAAGTTTCGATTGATGAACTAAAAGCGCAAATTAGTGAGCCAATTAGCAATTTACCTAATGTGCTTAACATTAATATAAATAGCCAAAACACCGCATTTGTTGAAGTAGAGCTAGAAAACGGCTTTAGAGCAATAGAGCGCCAATGGTTATTAATGGCAAATAGCCAACAACTTAATACCCTAAAACAGCAAAATGTAACCATTGTATCGGTAAAAAATTACAACGCACTTAACATGAGCTTAGTGCGTTTTAACGTGCCCCAAGGTGTTAATTCTAAAAGTGAGTTATTAAAAGCGCTTAACTTAGATGAGTCTGCAATACTTGACCGAAACCACATATACCAAGCGCAAACAGGCGAGCCTACCGAAAAAGTAACACCAAATAACTCTATTGCCCCTTACTGCACACTAAGCGTAAAAATTGGCATGATCGACAGCGCCATTAATACCAAACACAGTGCTTTTGAAGGTGCAAATATCACTACGCAAAGCTTTTTACCACAAGGGTTAAGCTCGCCAAATTTACACGGCACCGCCATTGCAGGGCTAATTACAGGTAAAGGCGTAAAACTTAGCCCGCTTTTAGGCAGTGCCAAGCTTTACAGTGCAGAGGTGTTTTATAAGCAATCTGAATATGCTCAAGGGGCTACATTATTTGCCATAGTAGAAGCACTTAACTGGCTAGTTAGTAATAAAATACCCGTAATTAATATGAGCCTAACAGGGCCAAATAACGCAGTTTTAGAAGCAAGTATTACTGCCGCAATAAAACAAAACGTGTTAATTGTAGCTGCTGCAGGTAACCAAGGGCCGGCGTCGCAGCCGTTATACCCAGGTGCGTATAAAAGCGTGATAGCGGTAAGTGCTATTGATTCACAAAACCAAATTTATAGATGGTCAAATAAAGGCGATTACATAGACTTTGCAGCCCTTGGTGTAAATGTTGTTACAAGCCAAGGCAATGGAAAGTTTGGAAGGGAGTCGGGTACGTCAATGGCGGCGCCGCATGTAAGCGCGGCATTAAGTTGTTTATTGTTAAAGCATGGTAATAATAAAACCAAAGCACTTAACGAGCTTACATCGCTTGCCGTCGATTTAGGCGAGCAAGGCAAAGACACCACCTTTGGTTATGGTGCCATTTACCCACCTAAAAGTGCACTTTAACTGACGCCGATAAAACCGATTGCGTATAGGTATTGCTACTAAGCTTTGATTGATAATCGCCATATTCAGCCTCGGCTATGAGTGTTACGTGCTCAAACACAGCTAGGTTATAAAACGCATTAACGACATTTCTGTGCTCATCTCGCGACGGTATTTGCTCAAAAAAATCATCCGTTGTTTGCTCATCGTAATCTTTATTTTGATAACGCCAGCCAGCTCCCACTTTGTTAGCCACATTAAAGGCCGTAAATTCGTGTGTAACTTTAGTAGTAAAACCGTAGCCGTTAAAGTCGTATTGGTTGTCGTCGGCGTTTTCTTTATCGGCACTTAGCGATGCCATTAGCATGGTTTGCCCATTATTTATAAAATGATAAAGCGCTACATCGCCACCTACGCCGTCGGCATTACGTGCTTTTGCAGTAGCAAAACGTTTAGCTTTGGTTTTTACACTCATACGCAAGTACGTATGCGGGTTTAAAAAATGGCCATAGTAGGCGCTGGCTTGATTAAAATGTAAAAATGTATCGCCATCTACATTTGCTTTTGCACCATCGTAACGAACCCCTACTTCATGGCTATTAAAGCTATAGCTGCCATCTAAACCGTATTGATGCAGGTCTAAATCGTATTGATCAAACTCATCGTAGTCTTGTTGTTCAAACTTATAGCTTGAGGTTAATTTAGCGTTTTTGGTTACTTGCCATTTTGCATTAACACCGGCTGCGGTTTTTATGCCGCTGTCGCTTTGCGAGGAAATATCGTCAAGCTCTTGAACAGAGAGCGCCGAGTTACTTAATACCCCAACTTCTGCATCTGCATTTACTTCAAAGCTACTTTTAAAGGGCTTATTTTGCTCAGCTGTTTTAATGTGGTTAGTTTGTGCAAGCACCGCTTGAGCACTAAAAACACACAATGTGGCGGTTATAACTGCTTTCATATTTATTCTCCAACAGGCCGAATAGGTTTCCCCATTCGGCATTTTGCAAATACGCTTAGGGCGTGTTGATCTTTGATGGTTAAATTTGCAGCAGCATGTTTGGTTTTTAGGCAAGGCAGAGCCTATGAAGTGTGGTTATTCCCCATAAATGGGCGATAACGCAGCATAAATGCCAAACATGCGCTGCCCTTCGGGTTCTGTCTAGGGGCGATAAGCTATTTGTTGCCTACATGGATGCAGATAAAGAGCGAGAGCAAGATGCGGAAGCTTTGCTCAGTTTAATCGCCCCTAGATTGAACAAATTTCAATCTGCAAAGTTCAACACGCTCTAAAGGCCTAGGTCTAAATCGTTAGTAATGCTGGTTACTACTTCACTTGCGGTGCTAAGTGCTACATCGTTACTAATTTGATCAGTAACCGCTGCACTCACCTGCCCGCTAACACTTTGCTGTACCGTACTTTGTAAACTACTAACCGTACTGTCTTGCACACTGGCAATTAAAGATTGCTGAACACTGCTTACTACTTCATTACTGGTATTAATTACATCACCCATTTGCAGTGCAGAACTCACTGAGTTTGCCGCTGTATTAGTAATTGCTAATTGGTTTGTAAGCTCACCGGCATTAGTTGCATTAGTTGCATCAGCTTGTGTAACTGAATCGGTAGCGCTACTTACATTTGAAAGTAAAGAGGCATCGGCTGGTGTATCGGTAGTATCTGGCTGAGCGCCTTGCTCAGAGGTAACAGAAAGTAATGACGACTGGCTCACAGCGGTTGTTAAATTACCCGCCGATGAGGTTAACTGCGTTGTTGCATCAAGCGCTGTATTGGCTGTGGTAT
This sequence comes from Pseudoalteromonas sp. S327, assembly GCF_005886415.1. Lineage (NCBI taxonomy): Bacteria > Pseudomonadati > Pseudomonadota > Gammaproteobacteria > Alteromonadales > Pseudoalteromonadaceae > Pseudoalteromonas > Pseudoalteromonas sp. S327. The sequence goes on from NZ_PNDP01000019.1 coordinate 69,571, forward strand.
TGTTTGTGGAATTAACTGTGGTATTTAAAGACGAGGCCGATGCATTTAATGCATTATTTAAAGACGAGCCGGCAGATGCAACTAATGTATTTGCAGGCTCTGCGGCCTCACTGCTTTCTTGCGCTGGAGTTTGCGTGTTATTCGCCGTCGAATCTGTGTTTTGCGAGTCATCAGCCGTTACTTGTGTATCGTTAGATACGTTTGACTCGTTGCTACCACTGGCTGTTAAACCATTTTGTGAAAGCGTAATAGATGTAGATGTTTGTTGCTGCGCCGACGTTGACTGAGATAGTTCAATATCAGCGGCGTGCGCTGCACCTGTAAAAGTACACACACCGCTTAACATCATTACGCTTACAATTTTATTTAATTTAGTCATTGTTTTGTCCTCTAGTTTGTCGGATTGACATAAAGAAGACGATTTACAAAAACACTTTATTCCAAAAATAATTAAAAATTATAATAACGTTACTTAATTATTTAAGTTTCATACTCTTAAATATAAATTACTCGTTTACTGCGTAAGCGTTTCACTGTTTTGGATCAGCAATAACAGCTCGGCAGTGGCGGTAGCATCGGCCAATGCGCGGTGATGGCTGGTTAAATTTAAATTAAAATGCGCGCTAAGGTTACCAAGCGAATACGACTTTAGCCCTTTAAACGCTCTGCGCGATTCAACCACGGTGCACATTTTTGGCATTTTAAAAAAGTGCCCTGCAGTCTCGCATTCTTTTTTTATAAAACCGTAATCAAAGTTCACGTTATGGGCTACAAAAATACTACCAGCAAGTTTATCTAGTAGTGGCTGTGCTATATCGGCAAATACAGGGGCGTTGTAAACCATGCCATCGCTTATGCCGGTCAATTTTGTAATAAAGCTTGGGATATGGCGCTGCGGATTAATAAGTGTCGTCCAGGTATCAATCACTTTACCGTGCTGCACTTTAACAATGCCAATTTCGGTAATGCGGTTACCGCCTTTTAAGCCACCCGTGGTTTCTATATCAACCACGCTGTAAATACGGTTAGGGTCTACAAACCACTTAACAGCAGCAATATGTACTGTAAAACCTACATTTTTTAAATTATCAATAGTGGTAAGTTGGTTGCGCCTAAGCTTATCGCCTGGGGCTTTTACCTCTTCAAAATGTACTTGGCCATTATTAATAACCATTAAGTCGGGGTAACCGTCTTTTAGCTGTAAATAGTGTTTGCTCATAGCCGTTAAGTGCGCAATTAACGCTTCAAGCGGGCTGTTTAAAATAAGTGCCTCTAGTGGCTCTAATAAATTGCTGCGCCATCTAAATAAACCATTGGGCTGCTCAAAATACTGCGCGGCATGCTTACATACCAAATTAAGCAGCGCCTGATTAGTGCTACAGCTTTTTAAACGTGCGTTAATTTGCGTGCTTTGTGCTTCATAAAAATTACCAAGCTGCAAAACTTGCGGGTAAATATCAAATTCATTACACGGCGGGTAAGGCGACTCAATAAATAACTCGTGCCAAAATACTAAGCCAAACAAGCTTTGCCATAAGGTGTTTTCGGTATTAAATACCGTTAACCCTTTTGCACTGTAATGCTCATTTACGCCTTGTTCTACATCGCCTCGGTAAATTTCGTCAATTTCAAGCACACACAGGGTGTCGGCCAGCATGGTACTTAAGCGCGAACGCGTTTGTTTATTAAACTTACGCATTAAAAAGTCATCAGCAAAATACAGTAAATCGTCGGTGAGCGGGTTTTCTATAATTTGCTCTAGCTGCGCTTTAACCCACGCTTTATTACCTAGGCGGTATTGCTCTCTTATTTGAATTTCTTGTGCTTCGGCGTAATCGGTGCAGCCTTCAAGTAAGCTAAAAGCAAGTTCGCTATCGGTATTTTTAAGTTGTTTATACAGCCTAACCAGCAGTTTGTTTTTAATGTCGTGCGCTTGTGCGCCATGCGCCGGTTGCGCCAATACTAAATACGCAAGCTCGGTGTAAGGGGCTTTGTCATCAAAGGTTTCATCTTTTGTATTACCGGCTGTTTTGCCAATGTTTTTAAACGCTAAACGGTAACGATTTAAAACGTAATTAGATTGCGCCTCAGCGAGTGTATTAAAGCGCGATAAGCTCTCGCTGTGCCCTTCGCGGGTAGCGGTTAACCCTAAATCGCGCATAACAAAGCGGTTTTGATGGTTTACATCGCCACTACTTAAGCGCCCTGCAAATAAAAACTCAAAATACTCGTAATAAACTTCACGGTTATTAATGACATACTGACTATATAAAGGGGCAAGCTCATCTGCGCGATCACTAAAAAATTGGCACGCAATAGTGACCAACTCCCCTTTAGCTGCGCTTTTCTTAAAGCTTACTTGCTCACTGTAATTACTGAGTAACTCCACCAACATGGGCTTGGTTAAATGCGCTATAAGAAGCTTGTAATGCTGCGCGTTTGGCTCATATAAAATACCCGCTGTTTTTAGCGTATAAATAGCCTGATGCGGCGAAGTTATTTCTTCATAATTGAGCGATTGCGCCTGCACTAAATAAGGCTTGCGCGAATACACACGCGCCAACATGCATTGGCTTTGCTCATCTAGTTGGTTAATTTTACTAATAAATTCACTATGTTTAGGCTCAAGTAAATGCATACATTTACTTGTTACAAACTCAATAAGCTCTCTAAAATGCGCTAAATAGTATTTTGCTGGTAATTCTTTTTTCATAATATCGCCACAACTGTATATAAAAACAGCATCCAGCATTTGTGCTTATTATTCAATCTTAAACTTGCAACTAAAACACGCTATAGTGAGCGTATAAAAGTAAATTTATTAAAAATAAAGGACTTACCATGAGCGCGCACCCGTACGATGTTTTATCACTCAATAACGGCGCAAATATTATTTTTACGCCTTGCCCTGGTACAAAAACGCAAAACCTAGCGGATTCAATCGCCACATTAAAGGCGGCTGGCACTCACATGCTGCTTTCACTTATGCCGCAAAAGGAGCTTGAAAAAAACAACGTAGAAACAATTAATAGTGAGTGCAATAAGCACGATATAACCTGGCTTCATTTACCAATAAATGACGACGAAGCCCCCAAACAGCCTTTTACATCAAGCTGGAACACCCACAAAACAGACATACTACAAGCCATACAGCAAAAACAAACCATTGCCATTCATTGCAAAGGCGGCACTGGCCGCACAGGGTTGGTTGCTGCGCTTATTTTAAATTCGGCAGGTTACACAAAAGAAGAGGTATATAAGTTAGTACAAGGCATTCGCCCTAAAGCGCTTACTATAGTTCTGCAAAAAGAATACTTTAATAACTTTGAGGTATGAGGGAGAAACTGGGGAATATGTTAACGCTCATTCTTAGTTACCCTTTATAAGCTTAGCCACTTATTAACGGTAACTAATCGTAATTATGTAAACCAAAAAAACACCAAATAGGAATGAGCCAAAACCTGCAGGCATAAATGTACTTTTAAATTTTTGAGCAGACCACACAGCAATTAAGAACACCTCGCTTTCCTAAAAACTAATGCCTGCATAAGGCAAGACAGTCGGACTTGACTAAAGTTAGCTAAAGAGTAGTGAAACCAAGTACTTTACGCCTCTTAATACTGTTGCTATTAGACTCGCAAGCTCATGTAGTAGAAACGATCATCTTTTCTATCGACTGCAAATCCAATACGGCTATATAACTTAAATGCTGGGCTACGCTGAAATACTTTGAGGTCTATGAATTTGACGCCTTGTTGACGAGCCATATCAACTACTTTAGCAATAACGTGAGCACAATAACCTTTGTTTTGATAAGCAGTTTCAATCTGAATATCGCGAAGTTGGCAACGCCCTTCTTCAAACGATAAGCGCACGACACCTATGTGTTGCTCCTTACACAAAATATCAAAATTTTTAAGGTTTTTGGTAGCTTGATAAACGTCTTCTACATCCCAATCTACCGCATAAATTTCGTAATAGGGTTTCATATTGTTAAACGTAAAGTGTGCGGCAGCCTTTAAGTCTTCAGTAGCAACAATCTCTAGCATCCATCTAGCCTCAAAAAAGAATTAATACTCAATAAACTAATTAGCCACTTTAATTGAATAAGCTAAACTGCGCTATAAATTACGCGTGCTAATTGGTTAATTAGTTTTAACCAGCTTTCAAGGGGTATATTCAACTTTTAATGTAAAAGAAAATGGGTAATATCAATATGGACGCACAGCGTTAGTCGCTGCGCTTATTTTAAATTCTGCAGGTTACACAAAAGATAAAGTGTACAAGGTATTCGCACTAAAGCACTGACTATAGAATTGCAAAAAGAGTACTTTGAAAGTTTTAGCGGGTAATAAAAAGCTAACGTAAAACAGCAAAGCTACTAATAGTTAAACGCCCATTAATTGGATCGCGTGCATAATCGTTAACCGCATTTATATTACCAGAGTGCAATAAGTTGCTTGGGTATATAACAACCCGATTTAACTTTGCCTCTACACTGTAAACTTGCTCAAACAAAGCTGTACTGCCATTTATATAATGTGGGTTTTTGTGAAGCTTTTGCGCCATGGCTTGCTGCTTAATAGTTTGTCTATATGGCATAAATCGCTCTTTTGTTATGCGTTCATACCCTAGGGTTCTATGCTTATAAAATGAAGTGCCACCATGCGTTTCATCACATAAAAAGTGCACCATAGCAAGTTGATTCATATTAGGTGTATCAAAATGAGGGAGCATTTGTATTGGCCTTAGCTCATAAGGTTCAGTGCATGCAATTGAAAAAGCAGAAAGTATTACATCAAACTCGCTTTTATCTGTCATATCAAAGTGTGAATTAATAATTGGCGCAAGGTCTTTTAACCGCTCGATATAACTAAGCGGTGCTACTTTTCTTACTCCTGGATAAAAATCACTTTCTTGTGCGCAAAATGTTTCTCTAGCGTTTTGAGAAAACACAGCAAAATTAATAAGTGCATCTACATTATTTACAAAATCATCAATAACAATGATTGGGGTTTGCTCCTCCCCAACAGTGTGTATCTGTAACACCATATTTTTGTTAAGTGTAAAATCAATCATCGGCTAAATTAAGCACCGCATTTTTACGCTCAATCAATGGGTATATTTGGCCAAGTGAGGTTATAACAGTATAAATAGCGGGTAATAAAGCGCGTTGATGTAAAAGCGTAATTTGATCACTATCAAGTTGTGCGAGTCTTTCTTGATTAATAGTGTATAAGCCGTTTAACTTTGTTTTTTGACTGTTCTGAAACGTTACCTCAAGCGATAATGGCTGCAGTAGCTCATGCTGTAACAAAGTATCTATTAACTTTTTATTGTCTATTTCGCCTTGTAGTAAATGCCCTAAACACTGCTTTATTTTTTTTAAATAACCACTTTCTTCTGCGTTTTGGGCATAAATTGGTTCTAAATCATTCTGGCTTTGCGCTTGGTTATTAATGACTGCTGGGCTATTTAAATTAATACACACAGGGTATTGAGTTTGCTTTGCATGAGTATCACCAACAAAAAATGGCTGACGCTGTAACTGAAGCGGTAAATATACTCCCTGCCACTGCGAGTGCTGATAAAACAAGTTCTCATGTTGCTCAAAGCCTAATAAAGCATTGAGTGTAAACTCCCCTGTTTCTGAGTTTTTTGCAAAAACTATAGGCTGCTGAACGGCAATTTGATTAAGTTCTGCCATAACAACAGGGATCATATTAATGTTTTCAGCGTGTGATTGTGCTTTTTGTGTGTCTATTTTTATATGCTGATGAGCACTTTGCTCTAATGCGACTAAATTTTCCATGCGTGTCTCTTTATTGTTTTTATGTGTAAATTTTTAAGCTAAATAGTGCTAAAGCCATGACTCTTAATTTTATTTAACAATTCTCGGTTACTAGGTAAGTTAGTGACTGCTTGGTTTATCATGCTTTTATTTTTATCAAACTGACTTTTAGCAAAATCAGTGTCTTTAAGCATATAGGAAGTTGTGCTGTAGTCACTTTTAAAGCCCATACCATATAAAACATATTGATAACTCGCCGCTGGAAACACCTCATTGTTACTTGTAAAGTCGTGGTCAGCAGGGGCGCGGTATTGCCATAATTTCATTAGATCTTGTAGGCTTTGAGGAATCGTTTTTGGGTCTCTGTTATCACGCCAAAATGCGTTATCGTCACGGGTTGATAAAATATAGTGTAACTTTAAAAAGTCGATTATTTTTTCCCACCTGTAGCTAAACGTCTCATTAAAGCGCTTGGCGGTAATATCCATAATATCGCGGGTGTGGGGGAGTTGTTCGCTTATCATTTGCGCTGACATTTCTACTAATACCAATGCAGAAGCTTCAAGCGGTTCCAAAAAGCCAGCCGAAAGCCCTACCGCAACACAGTTGTTCTGCCAAAAGTGTGAGCGATGGCCACTTTTAATAGGGATTTTTCTAATTGTTAACGACTCTATTTTATCGCCAACATACTCTTTAAGCTTTTCTCGTGCTTGTGCTTCGCTACTGTATTTACTCGAATACACATAACCTACCCCACGGCGGTGTTGTAACCCTATATCCCATATCCAGCCTGCTTCTTGCGCTGTTGAAATTGTGTGAGACGCAATGCTCTCATCTTCATTCTCATAGGGGACTTGCACTGCTAAGGCGGTATCGATAAACAGCACATCATCGCAAGGCATAAAAGGAACCTTATAATGCTCGCCTAATAACAATGATGAAAAACCGGTACAATCGACAAATAAATCACCGCTAATTTCACCTTGTTGCTTTGTGGTAACACTTGCAATATCGCCATTTTTAGCACTATTGACCTGTGTTACATCAGCTAAAAAATGTTTAACGCCAAGCTCCTGCGTACAATGTTTTTGTAAAAAAACGGCAAATTTTGCCGAGTCTAAGTGGTAGGCATAATTGGCTAAGGCAGCATATTCTGGGGTGCGAATTGTTTTAGGAGCAAGCCCTTGCTCACAAATAGCTTCTTGGTAACATACTGCATTAGAAAAAGACGTTGACTCAGCGGTATTATTTAACCAATGCCCTGCCATATCTGTTTTTGAAAAGCCCTGTGGCAAAACTAATGGGTGATAATAAAAATCATCCTTGCTGCCATCTACCCATTTGGCAAATTTTGCACCTTGCTTAAAGCTTGCTTCGCACTCACGTATAAAGTCGGTTTCGCTAATACCAAGTGCTATTAATGTACTACGCATGGTAGGCCAAGTGCCTTCACCAACACCTATAATTGGTACATTTGGAGATTCAACTAGCACAACATTAAGGCCATCGGGGGTATTACTTTTATGGTGCGCCGCTAATCGTCCTGCTGTTAGCCAGCCCGCTATACCACCACCAACGACAACCACTGTTTTTATTTTTTTATTTTGCTGGTTCATACTTGTTACCTATAAAGGCATATTTAAAAAGTGGCTATTACTAAATGTAAAAGCCACTTTATTAATTAAAGTTAAAAACTACCGCGAATACCTAACGCAAAACGTCGTCCGCTATCTTCAACCAATAATAATTGATTAGAAAAACGACCACGCTTGTGCACATACTCTTCGGTTAAGTTAATACCTTCAAAAAATACCGATACATTTTCGGTAATGTCATAGCTGCCGCTAGCATCAAGTTGTGCGTAATCTTCCACAATTGTCACACCATCACCATTTAGCTGTGTAAGTGACTGTACGAAGCTATCGCGCCAGTTATAGGCTAAACGCGCTTGAAATGGTCCATTCTCATAAAAGCCAACCACATTATAAGAGTCGCTTAAGCCTGTTAATGCAAATACTTGAGTTATATCTGCAGGGTCTAGCTCTGCATCACTGTCTACAAATGTTGCATTAACCATAAAGCCAAAGCCACTGTCAAAACTATGCTGTAAGGCTATTTCCCAGCCATCAACAATCGCCGATTCGCTATTATTTGGTAAGGTGTTTGTAAATACAGCCGTTGAGTCGGCTGCATCAGGGTTATCTACATCGTTACCTGTTGAAGGGTCAGTCAACAATCCGCCACCAGACAATTCAAAGGTTAAATCTTCAGTGGTATTGATAATGAAGTTAGCAACATTCTTTCTAAAGTAACCAGCGGATAAATAACTGGCATCAGCGTAATACCACTCTAATGATAAATCTAAGTTATCAGAGGTAAACGGTTCAAGTTCAGGGTTACCAGAGCTTGATGTTAAATTGCCCCCCTGCCGAGTTGTTTCGATTACAGTTACAGGCGACATACTATCGAGTGTTGGTCGTGTAATTGTTTGTGATACAGCAGCACGTGCTATTAGCTCATCGCTTATTTCAAGCTTTACACTAAAGTTAGGTAAAATCGCTTCGTAATCTGAACTTGCTGAAATATTTTCTACGGCGCCAAAGTTTGCGAGCATTTCCGTTTTATCTAAGATCGTTAATGCACTAACTGGCTCGTCTGTGCCTTTTACTTCTACATCGGTGCTTTCGTATCTAAAGCCGGCTGTTGCGTATAAAGGCATGCCTGCAAGTTCAGCTTCAAAATCAAATTCTGTATAAAACGAGAAAGTATCTTCAGTTATCTCAAACGACTTATTACGCTTAACTGCATCAAAACTAATAGGCTGACCATTCGCTGCAGCTATTTGCTCAAGGTACGCAAAGTTTGCCTCACCATCATGTGCAAGCCATGACGTTGGCATACGACCGCTGCCGCTCACATCAGATAAAAAGTCATCCCCTGCGTCAAATACAAATTGCGCTAAGCCATCCATACTTGGGTCATCTGGGTAACCACAAAAAGTACAGTGAATACCAACACCTTCGTTATCCCAACGATCGAGATTTTTTGTTTCAGTTGAATACATAGCACCAAATTTGACCGAGACTAGGCCTGATGTACCATCGTTATGCCAAATGCTATCCCAACGAAACTGATCCACGGTATCTTCTACAGCCCAACCACGGCGTAGCATTACATGTGCTCGGCTATTGGCTGTATCTAAATGGTTTGATACGCCATCTGGTGTAACTGCAGGGTTATAAGCAACACCGTCCAGCTCTTGCTGGCCGCTATAAATGTTAGGGTTAGCAGAGGCAAACTCACTCGCATAAGGTAAAATACCGCCATCCACTTCAAATCGAACTCGGTTAGCATAGCCAATCAACGATAACTGATCCCCGCCACCATTATTAGCCTCACGCTCAGCTTTTGAGTGGCTTAAATCAAACTTCATATTTAAGTTATCGTTTACATGCCAATCAAAGTTTAAACCTAATGCGCTAGAGTTGGTTAAACGATCAAACTTTTTAGCGTGCATATCGGTGGCAAGGCCTACCTCTTGATATAAATCAACCACAGTGCCATTTTCATCAACAGTTGGCCCTGCAGCGCCGCCAAAGCCTTCTAAGTTTGGCGCTGTAAACCAATGCCCATAAGACGTTGTGTCTGCTTCTACATCAAAATCAGAATAGAGCGCATCAGCAGTGATAACTAAATCATCTGAAGGTGCGTACTGTATTACTAAGTTTGCATTGGTACGTGTACGTGTTTCTGTTGTTACTTTATGATCGTAATTACGCGGCGAAAAAATATTACCGGTGTATGCTTGCCCGCTTTGAGTTTGCGGGTTTGGGACGCCCACGTTTTCTAACCAGCCGTCTACCTGCGCCTGGTTTAAGCGTGTTTCGCGCTCTTGGCGAGAAACAGCGAACAAAACCCCCAATGTGTCATCATTAAATGTATTACTAATTAATCCAGAAATTTCAGGTGTAGTTTCTTCGCTATTTTCATCGTAAATACCCTTAACGCTACCTGCCACTTTAAAACCGCTAATCGCAAATGGTCGCGCAGTATTTACATTTACTGTTGAGCCAATACCACCAGATTGCATAGTGGCTGTTGAGGTTTTAAATACATCTAAGCTTTTAACTAGCTCTGATGCAATAGTATCAAAGCTAAACGCACGGCTTTGATTTTCAGAGGCCATTTGGCGACCATTTACAAGCACAGTATTAAACTGCGGGCCAAAACCACGCACCGTAATAAGCTGCCCTTCACCGCCTGAACGGTCTATTGAAACCCCCGTAATTCGCTGTAAAGACTCAGCTAAATTTGTGTCAGGAAATTTACCAATATCTTCTGCTGAAATGGAGTCGACCACGCCGCCCGCTTCTCTTTTGGCATCCATAGCTCGGCCAAGCGAGCCCCTGATCCCGCGTACTTCAATTATTTCTGGTTCTTGTGCTGCTGTCTCTGCCACTGCAGGGAGCGTTGCCATTGTGCTTAGTACAGCTAGTACAGCACTGGACACGCCATTTTTTTTATAGTTAGCCATGTTGTCAGTTCTCTCGAAACTTGGGTCTATTAAAATAGATATTTGCCCATCTTCGCTAACATGCGGTTGCAACCCTGTGCCATCGAGTAAAATCTGTAATGCGTTTATTATTGAATACTCGCCAGCAATAGTATTTGTTTGTAACTGCTGAATTTTATCCAGCGGAAAAAGCAAAGTAATATCGGCTTGCTCGGCAAAATTTATTAGCGATAAATCGGCCCTTTGTCTTGGAATATTAAACACAGCTTTATCGTTTACAGCGCTCGCTTTTACCTCGGTGGTGAGTAAGCTAAAAACCAGCGCATAAAGCGGTAAACAAAGCGGCAAATGTAAATATTCCTTGTGTATAGTTTTTGGCCACACACAGAACAAAGACGAGTGACTTTTTATTTTCCTCCATAAATTTTTTTTATTTTTTTTTAATAAATTATTTTTTTGACTAGCCATGCTAATTTTTTTTATGCCTTTATTATTTTTATTGTTTGCGCTTTTAACTGTATTTTTAAACAATTAAAAATACAGTCCACATTGCAATTTTTTACTTATTAATTAAAAAGTTAAAGTTTCTAAAGTACAGAGCCAGTACTTAGTAAGGTATTTATAATGGCAAAAACTGTAGTACACTTCGCCTTTACATTACAAGCTTTATGCCCTTTGCGGTTAGTGAACATTAAATTTAAAAATAAAAAAACTTATTTATTTTTTAAATTTAATGGCGGATTTTTTCTTACCATTCGTCTTAGTTTGTATTGGCAAAACAATAACAATAATTGCCGTAAACACACACACGAGACACACACTAAATGACGAAAGACACACTTTTTTATAAGGTCTATTTGGCCTCGCGCAAAAGTCTCTCAAATGTAGTTGCACGTATAGTGCCGCCACATGAAATTGAAGATATAGTGCAAGAAACTTATGTGCGAATTTGTCAGATTAAAAACACTGAAAACATAAGCTCACCAAAATCTTTTATTTATAAAACGGCGCGAAATTTAGCGCTCGATTACCAAAAGCAAGCCAATATACGCCTAGTCGATGGGATCGACAACATGGAAGCGTTAGAGCAACTCTTATCGGAACACCAGCAAGACGAAATGTACGAAAAAGCACTCACCGATAGTGAATTTTCTAATTTTTGTGAAGCCATACGGCTTTTACCTGTGCAGTGCCGTAAAGTGTTTGTATTAAAAAAAGTGTATGGTTATTCGCAGCGAGAAATTGCTGCTCAATTAAACCTTAGTGAAAGTACCGTGGAAAAACATATAGCAACAGGCATGAAACGTTGTACGCAATTTATGCGTCAATCTACAAAAAGTGTTTATGGGCAACCAAATACTTCTTCGCAGCTAAATGCAGGAGGGAGGAATGAGTAATGTTCATCATATAAACGAACGAAACACTAGCGACGATGCGCGCCTTGATAAAGCAAGTGAGTGGCTGGCTAAACTTGATCGTGGACTGTCTAAGCTCGAAGAACAAGCATTAAAGCAATGGTTGTCACAATCTTATAAAAATGTAGAGGTGTTACTTGAAGTAGCACAGCTGTGGGACAAAATGGACGACCTCAGCCGCTTGTCAGATCTGTTTCCACAAACACCAGTAAAACAAAAACGCCTCCCTGTGTGGTTAGGTGCAACAGCTGCATCTATTTTATTAGCTGTTGCACTTAGCTTTTTTCAAGAAGCGTTTAACTTTTCATTTTTTTACCCGGTTAATCAATCAGCTGTGGTTGCTAAACAGCTTAATTTTCAAACCGACGTAGGTGAAAGTAAGGACATACTGCTTTCTGATAAAAGTAAAATCACCTTAAACACAAATAGCTTTGTTCAAGTGAGGTATACCCAACACGCTCGCGTAATAAATTTACTGCGTGGCGAAATTCATATAGACGTAGCTCACGATAAAATGCGCCCTTTAAGTGTTATCGCTGGTGATAAAGTTATTCAGGCTGTTGGTACTGCATTTAATGTAGAAGTAGGTCAAAAGCAAATAGAACTGATTGTGACAGATGGCAAAGTCCTTGTTGCAGAGCAAAGTACCAAACCGTTACCAAATCTTTCCCAAGGGACTAATAAACAAGGTCAGTATTTATCAAATAGTTCAACTTCGGTGTCAAAGGGAGAAAAACTTGATTTAAGCTTCAAAGGCAAAATTGCTAAAGCGGCCGAAAAAGTTGATCCTATGGATGTAGCCGCTAGATTATCGTGGCGTAAAGGTAGCTTAATATTTAGAGGTGAATCACTTGCTGAAGCCATGGCTGAAATCAGCCGCTATACAAATATAGATTTCGAGCTTTCAGAGGATGACCGTCTCAAAAAAGTACAAGTAGCTGGCATGTTCAAAACGGGCGATATTAAAGGACTGCTAGAAGTATTAAACAATAATTTTAATATTGATTATGAAAGAGTTAGCCCAGATAAAATTCGTTTAAAATACGCAGCACCACACGTCTCAATATAGTAAAGTACACAATAATAAAAAACCAGGACACACAATTATGACATCACCTCTCTCGCCGAGCAGTAATAGCTCGGCGCACACATTGGGCACATGCTCTCTTTTTTACGTAATTTTTATCTCTGCCGTGGCTGCTATTGGTGGCTTTTTATTTGGTTTTGACTCGGGTGTTATTAACGGCACGGTGTCGGCACTCGGTAATGCGTTTAATTCAAGCAGTGTAGCTACGGGCTTTAACGTAGCGTCTGTATTACTTGGCTGTGCCTTAGGTGCACTTGCTGCGGGGCCGCTGGCTGATAAGTTTGGCCGGCGTGCAATTATGATCATCACCGCGATTATTTTTGCCATTAGTGCGTTTGGTTCGGGCATTAGCGAAAGCTCGGCCGAGTTTATTTTTTACCGCTTATTTGGTGGCTTAGGTATTGGTGCTGCATCGGTATTAGCGCCGGCTTATATTGCAGAGGTTGCACCACCAGCCCTTCGTGGTCGTTTAGCTACATTACAACAACTCGCTATTGTATTGGGTTTATTTGCTGCATTTTTAAGTAACTATTTAATTGCTGATGCAGCAGGTAGTGCGCAAAATATTTTAATGCTTGATATAGCCGCTTGGCGTTGGATGTTTTGGGCTGAGCTTGTGCCTGCAATACTGTTTTTAGTGGGTGTGTTGTTTATTCCTGAGTCGCCTCGTTATTTAGTGGCGCAAGGTAAAGTAGACGATGCAAAAACAGTATTTAGTAAAATTTCGAACGACAACGTTGCTGAGCAAATAAGCGATGTTAAAAGCTCCTTACGCAGCGATAAAAAGCCAAGTATTCGCGACTTATTTATTGATGGCAGTAAAAAAGTACACCCGATTGTATGGGCGGGTGTTGCGCTGAGTGTGTTTCAGCAATTTGTAGGTATTAACGTGGTGTTTTATTACGGCTCTGAGCTTTGGCAAGCTGCTGGGTTTGATGAGTCGCAATCGTTATTTATAAATGTATTAGCGGGTACGACTAATATTGTATCGACCTTTATTGCTATTGCCCTTGTTGACAAAATTGGCCGTAAGCCACTGCTATTAGTAGGCAGTATTGGTATGTTTATCAGCTTAAGCGCGCTTACTTATATATTTGGCAGCGCAGGCCTTGATGAAGCAGGCAAGCTTGTACTTAGCGATAACATGGGTACGTTCGCGCTTATTATGGCTAACTTATTTGTGGTATTTTTTGGTTTAAGTTGGGGCCCCGTTGTGTGGGTGTTATTAGGCGAAATGTTTAATAACCGTATTCGTGGGGCAGCGCTTGCTGTTGCTGCAAGCGCGCAGTGGATTGCTAACTTTGCCATTACCATGACCTTCCCTATTATGCTGGCTAACATAGGCCTTGCCGGAGCGTACGGATTTTATGCTTTATCGGCACTTATTAGCATATTTTTTGTGGCCAAATACATTACAGAAACCCGTGGTAAAACACTTGAGTCTATGTAATTAGCCCTGAAAGCGGTGAACCCTTTTCACCGCTTTGTGCTTTTTAGGTAAATGATTGATTCAATAGCAGTATTAAACCATCTAATAATTACTGCGCTAAACAGTGGCTTACCCCTCTCGTTCAGTATTCCTTTTTACTATAAGTAATCGATTTAAATTCCTTTTTTGAATATAGAAAATTAGCTATTGTCCGCGTTTTCCCACTACGTATGTCTATCAAAATGAAAAATAAGTTAGTATCTGGTTTGGCCCTAACCCTTACTTTAGGTTCGTTTAACGCATTTGCTACCAATGGGTATTTTACTCATGGTTATGGCATGACCCACAAAGGCATGGCGGGTGCGGGTGTTGCGCTATCTGAAGAGTTAATGTCTGGCGCTAATAACCCTGCTACCTTTTTAGCTAATGGTACGCAATTATCTGTGGGCTTGGAGCTTTTTTCGCCTGATCGAAAATACTCAGCATCCGATGTAGATACCTTTTACCCTGACGCATTTTACCTGCAAGCAAAAACCCAAAAAAGTGATAACACTTTATTTGCTATTCCTGAGTTTGCTATTGGCCACCAGCTTAATGACAAAGTAAGTATTGGCTTATTAGTTTATGGTAATGGCGGTATGAACACCGACTACAGCGCCGATTCAGAGCCTGAAGGCACATTTTATGCTGGCACTACTGGTGTTGATTTAAAGCAAATGTTTATTAGCCCAACAATAAGCTACAAACTTAACGAGCAAATACGCCTTGGTGTATCACCAATTTATGCAGTGCAGCAGTTTAAAGCTACAGGCCTTGGAAACTTTGCGCCTTTTTCGCAATCGCCCCAAGCCCTTACTAATAATGGCACTGACACCAGCACAGGCTTAGGTATTCAATTAGGTATTAGCCAAGATATAAACTCGTCATTAAGCTTGGGAGCAAGTTACCGCTCATCAGTATCTATGCAAGAGTTTGATAGCTATAAAGGTTTGTTTGCAGAGCAAGGTGGATTTGATTTACCTAGTTCGCTTCAAATTGGCGCAGCTTATAAAATTACGCCAAACAACCAGCTTGTATTTGATTGGCAAAAAATAAATTACAGTGAAGTAAACAGCATTGCTAACCCGATTGATAATTTAATGTCGGCTCCACTAGGTGCCGATGCAGGCGCAGGCTTTGGTTGGGACGATATGACCATTTATAAACTTGGCTATCAGTGGCAGCGTACAGCAAAACAAAAAATTCGCTTTGGTATTTCGTATACAGAGCAACCTATTCCTTCATCAAACGTTTTACTTAATATTTTAGCGCCAGGTGTGCAAGAATGGCATTTTACTACGGGGTTTAGCCATTCTATTAGTAACACGGTACAATTAAATGCAATGGCTTTTTACTCGCCAGCTAAAAAAGTATCGGGTGCTAACTACTTAGCGCCAAACCAACAAGTATCAATTGAAATGGAGCAATCAGGCCTAGGTGTGTCGGTTGTTTGGGGAATATAAAATGGTTACAGAGTTTACGCCAATAGCGGCAGCTATAGGGGGTGCTTTAATAGGAATAGCGTGCGCACTATTACTGGTTTTATACGGAAAAATAGCCGGTATATCAGGCATTGTTAAATCTGTTTTTAATAAGCAAACGGCTGAGTCGCGTTGGAAATTATACTTTATTGCAGGGCTATTATTAGCCGGTATTGCGGTGCGTATATTTGCGCCGTCTTTATTAGAAGGTGAGCTGAGCTTATCGCCTGTGCTTATAGTTGTAGCTGGGCTACTTGTCGGTATGGGCACCTCATTAGCTAATGGCTGTACAAGTGGCCATGGCGTATGTGGCATGTCGCGTTTTTCTACCCGTTCGTGGGTTTCAACATGTACATTTATGGCCGTGGCTATAATTACAGCAAACCTAGTAGGGTAAAAAAATGACAGCAGTAATTCATGTTATTTTAGGATTTATATTTGGTTTAGGGCTTATCATTAGTGGTATGACAAATCCCGACAAAGTACTTAACTTTTTAAATTTTCAAAACCAATGGGATGGCAGTTTAATTATTGTAATGGCTGTGGCTATGGGAATAATGATGCTGGCATGGTTTTGGGTTGCCAAAAAAGATAAACCACTGCTTGGTGATACGTTTACTTTAAGTGATGTTAAAAACATTAGCCCTCGGCTAATCACTGGCTCTGTACTGTTTGGTTTAGGATGGGGATTAAGCGGCATATGCCCAGGCCCTGGCCTTGTGCAACTTACTTCACTTAAAATGGAATTTTGGTTATTTTTTGCAGCCGTACTTGGCGGTATGTGGATAGCTAAAAAAGTATAAATTTAACCTCGAAAGATATACGGCCTTAGTCCTTCATTAAAACTGGCAGGTATTAGCTTGCCAGTTTAACCCTATTTAAATAGCCTCTCTTTCCTTGCCTTGGCTAACTATTCATATAGGTACATAACTTGCTGCTTACTCTTTTAAGCTTATAAAAGAGAGGTAAGTAATGTTTGCTACTACTTTTTACAACCTAACAGAGCAACCTTGGATGGTTATTGCTATTTGTTTAGTTTCTATAACTATAGCTTTGTTTTGTATCCGCTTTTTTATAATGTACTGGCTTAAAAAGTGGACCTCTCATACAAAATTTATATTCGATAGCTTACTTATCGCCTCTATCTCTAAACCGCTCACCCTTTGCACAATTATTGTGCTACTCACCATTATAGAGCAAGGGTTGTTAATACAAGGCGAGCCGGTTGCGAGCTATATGTCGTTTTCGACCATTAATATTATTTTGGGCTTAGTAGCTATTATTTTATTTTTTGACCGCTTTTTTGTGGGCACCATTAATTACTACAGCAAAGAGTCGGCGGTAATTTTTAATTCGCAAAGTATTATTAAAGGCATTATTAGGGTAAGCGTTTTATCGGTCGGGGCTTTAGTGCTGTTAGGCACCTTGGGTATTTCTATTACGCCTATTATTGCCTCGTTAGGTATTACGTCATTAGCGGTGGCGCTTGCTCTGCAACCCACCCTTGAAAACTTTTTTTCGGGCGTACAGCTTGTTATAGATAAACCCATACGGGTAGGGGATTTTATTGAGCTTGAGTCTAAGGAGCAAGGCTTTGTAGAGAAAATTGGTTGGCGCTCTACATGGGTTAAAATGCTGCCAAATAATATGATTATTATTCCGAATAGTCAGCTTTCTAAATCGCGTATTAGTAGGGCGTGTTGATCTTTGATGTTTGAATTTGCAGCAGCGTGTTTGGTTTTTAGGCAAGGCAGAGCCTATGTAGTGTGGTTATTCCCCATAA
>NZ_PNDP01000184.1:0-332 GCF_005886415.1 Pseudoalteromonas sp. S327
AAACTCGCAACACCTACAAAGTCAGAAGCTATAAAAAATGGTAAAAATTCCATTTGTAATACCCCTACACCAATAGTAAATACCTTATAAGAGATAGGTGAAAAGCACGCAAAAAATACCACCCACACGCCATACTCTTTAATCCATGTAAGCGCTGTTTCAAATTTTTCATGCCAGTGCATCTGCTCAAGAAAGCGCTCTACAACAGGCTCAAATAACCAGTAAGCTAAAAAGTAAACTACAATACCACCATTTACTTAAGCAACTGTTTCAAAGATTGAAAATCTCCTCTCTTTACTTTGCTGATCAAGCGACATACGAGCGAGCATTAC
>NZ_PNDP01000185.1:0-269 GCF_005886415.1 Pseudoalteromonas sp. S327
CCTGCTAAATAACTTATTGGATATTGATATGTACTAAATAAGCAAACAAATTTGAGGACAACACATAGCAAATAAAAAACCCACCAAGTAAAACTAGTAGACTTTATGTGATCTTAAGTAAGGCTTTATTAAAGGTCTTATTCAACCTCATCAAATACCAAAGTAAAATTTGGCGGTGGCTCTTTCGTAGCAAAGCTTAAAAAGACAATTGAAATAAATTCTAATATAATACCTCATACAAGAACGTAAAAGAAACTGCATAATCTTAT
>NZ_PNDP01000186.1:0-279 GCF_005886415.1 Pseudoalteromonas sp. S327
AAACCTTGCAAGTAGGAGTACTGCATTGTCTAGGCTGGCTCTTAAAGTTAATAGTCATCATTTTGATGAAATTTTAGTCTCTGTTAAGCATCAACCTGGGCAGCAACTATGTTGCTAAATGGAAACGAGATGATTTAAACCATCATGACCATCATCGTAACGCTGATAGACTGCAAGATAGGTACGCTATTCGCAGTGCACCCCATGTTAGTGGTGTATTGCATGATAGTTTTCCATTTTTCAGGCAGATCATAGATAACGTGCTTAACTCTTCAAACT
>NZ_PNDP01000187.1:0-235 GCF_005886415.1 Pseudoalteromonas sp. S327
CTAATAACGTCTGGCTCGTTTAGAATATGCGCGCGGTTGGCAAAACGAAAAAGCCACGTTATTTTCCTACTCCAGCGCGGTAGTATAAACGTTAATTTGTTTAAGGGTAATTGAGGTGAGTCGGGCGTCGATTCGACTAGTATTCAGTGGGGTTTTATCTTGAAACTCACGGCGTAACTTTTTACTTTGTTCTTAGTGAGTTTGCACATAGGAGAAGCTGTTAGTTTTTCTGGGT
>NZ_PNDP01000188.1:0-417 GCF_005886415.1 Pseudoalteromonas sp. S327
GATATAGGGTGGCCGCTGGAGAAACAATCAGTTTATATATATGAAACGCGTCCTGTTTGGGACAGCCCAAATGAATATCATGACCTGGACATGGCTAAAGCAACTTTTATCCGCGCTCAAGGTAAATGGAAAATTTTCTGGATGCGACAAGATCTAAAATGGCATGGCTATGAGCCAAATATGTATGTAAAAACTATTGAGCAAGTCTTTGCCGTTATAGATCATGATGAATACGCTTGTTTTTTTGGGTAAGTCACATAACAAAAAAATCAAGTTCGCCCGCTGCGCTGGCTGGGACGCAAACATGTGGGCTGCTAACTTCCGTCGGAGTTTAGCCCGCCCGTCTGCGCCCCTTAGTGAGAAGGTAGCTCCCCGTAGGCACTAATCAGAGTATCTTGAGAATTATACTTCAGTTGC
>NZ_PNDP01000189.1:0-863 GCF_005886415.1 Pseudoalteromonas sp. S327
GTTAAAGCAATTTTATACGACTTTAGATTAACAGTGTCGACAATAAGTGTGTTTTTTACTCATTTTTACCTTAGGTGGGGTTGACATGTTTTTTTATTAAGCACATAGTTAACCCATCAATTGTCGACAATTTATTTATAAAGCCATGACGCAACCTTTTTTAAACGATACACCTATTACTACAGCATCTGATCAAGTGTTTGTTGATATGCGCCGTGAAATAGTAGAAGGCAGCATACAGCAGGGTAGCAAAATATCGGAGCCTGAGCTTGCAAAGCGCTACGGTGTAAGCCGTGCGACGCTTAGAGAAGCGCTTAATCGCTTAGAAAGCTGTTACTTAGTGGAGCGTAAAGCCAATGTAGGTTGCCGAGTAGTGGCGCTAACCGCAGAGCGTTTAATTGAAGTATACCAAGTACGCAGCTCGCTTGAAGGCTTAGCATGTAGGCTAGCTGCCGACAATATGGCTGCTGACGAAGTTAAAGGCTTAAAGCAATTACTTAACCAACATTTGCAAACACAGCGCGTTAAAGAGGGGGAGTCGTACTATCAAGAAGCGGGCGATTTAGACTTTCACTATCGCATTATTAAAGGCAGCAAAAACGCCCATTTAATCCATTTGTTATGTAACGAGCTTTACCAATTAATACGTATGTACCGTGTACAAATGGGCATGGTAGGGCCGCGCGTATCAAAAGCGTTTGACGAGCACTTAGCCATTATTAACGCGATAGAAAACCACGATGGTGAACTTGCTGAAATGCTGATGAAACGACACATCAGTGCATCGCAAGCAAATATTCAAACCAAATTTGATTTGTTGAATAAAAAAACAACACTTTCTGCTAAAAGCTAAAAGCTAAAAG
>NZ_PNDP01000190.1:0-2161 GCF_005886415.1 Pseudoalteromonas sp. S327
AAAGGAGCTAATTAGCTCCTTTTTTGCGAAGGAAAGAAAGGGAACACTTCATATCAAACAACGTGGTTGATTAGGTAAACATTGGACTCACAATGCCGTTAGTCCAAAGTATTGCGGTTACAGCTAAAATTATTACCAATAAAATTAGCCCGCAGGTAACAACAGAGCTGGCATAAATAAAGCCGCGCTCTTGTGGAATATGCATTAGTATTGGCACGCCTGTATAAAGCAAGTACACCGAGTAGGCTAGGGCAATCATACCTACGCAAACAACAAACCACAGCTCAGGTAAAAAAGCGGCTAAGGCCGACATAAACACGGGTGTAGCAGTATAAGCGGCAAGTTCAAGCGTTTGTGTAAAGGTAGGTTTAGCACCAAATGTAACGGCCATCCAATGGGCTAAATAGGCCAGTGCAAACACACCGGCTATTAACGCACCATACATAGCCACGGCAATTAGCAGTGCGCTTTCATGCGTTAAAAATACTGGGTTGCCCGCACCAATACTCCAGCCTAAATACACCGATGAGTAATACCCCATAATCGATGGAAATAATGCAATAAGTAAAATATGCGACAGGCTATAAGTCAGGCTTTCGTGGCGGTTATCTATTGTTTGCCATTCTTCGAGTGGGTGGGCATAAATGCCCCACAGGTGGTTCAGTATCATAGCGGTACTCCATAAAAGGAACGTATTACTGTTGGTTATAATTTAGTTTTAGTTAGTTTGTTTTTTATACAGTACCTATATTTATGGTTTAGTTCATATACAAAGTCAAGTTAACTGCTTATTAACATTTTAAAGAGGTTGTTTTAGCTCGTTTTATTCTTCGTTATTTTTCGTGTTAAAATGGCTTTTTATTATTTGAAGTAACGAGCAGCCCTGTGCCACATAGCGAACTTTTAGCCCCTATTAATAATTTTTTATTGTGTGAAACCCCAAATGAATGGGTTATTGAGGCAGTAAAAAAAGAAAATTTATCGATTATTTTAATCGATCACTTAATTTGTGAGTTAAAAGCAGCGCAAAGTGCAATGTTTTTAATTCGTAAGTACGCGGTAGATAAAGACAGCAGCGATGCATTACTTGAATGGCTAAAGCCCTTTGAAACACTTATTTATAAACGCGAAGGTAATTGGCGTGATTTAGCGGCTAAAAATAAACTTACAAAATCTATTATCCCAAAGTCTAACTCACCTTACGGGCAAGATTTAATAGATAAAATGGTGATGCTAATAAAAGAAGAATTACATCACTTTTATCAAGTGCTCGAAATAATGGACGAGTATGGAGTAGAGTACCGCAGTATTACACCGTGTCGTTACGCTAAAGGGATGCTACGTAACGTTAAAACGTTTGAGCCTAATGCATTAGTCGATAAACTAATTGTAGGTGCTTATATTGAGGCTCGCTCATGTGAGCGTTTTGCTGCACTTGCTCCACATGTTGATAAACGCTTAGGCGATTTTTATATTTCATTGCTTCGCTCTGAGGCGCGCCATTATCAAGATTACTTAACACTGGCACAAGAAATTGCTGATTTTGATATTACTGAGCGAGTCGACTTTTTTGGTAAAATTGAGGCTGATTTGATCACTAGCCCTGATGAAGACTTTAAATTTCACAGTGGCGCTCCTGCACTAGTTACTAATTAAAGCAGTGTTATTTAGCTCTTCAAGCACACCGGTTAGTTAGGTGTGCTACTTCTTTCTATAAAGTCTATGAGCTCAAGCGCCGTGCTTTGAGAAAAGCCATGTTTTACTAATAGCTCTTTTGCGGTGCCATTGTATAAAATAGTAGAAAAGCCTTGTTCAAGCGCGTCTCTTTTTTGTTTTGCATCAGGGTCAGACTTTGGAAACATAACATGCAGTTGATGATGCTCTAAATCGGGCGAAATATATTCAACTTGTGGCGCGCCGGGTTCATTAAGCTTTTCGGTGTTTTTTAACCAGTATTCACCCACTTCTTTAGTGCCTGCTACTAAGTCTATTCGTCCTTTTTGAAGCATATATAAACTGTTAATTAACCCGCGAGTTGAGGTTACGGCCAGTCCATTACTTTCAGAAAAAACTTCACTTACTGCGTAGCCAACGCCTTTACAAATACTGTATGGCTGTAAAGAGTCCATACTGCCGTCATAGTTTATTTGTCTGTCTTTGA
>NZ_PNDP01000191.1:0-329 GCF_005886415.1 Pseudoalteromonas sp. S327
ACTAGATTTAAATAATACGGAATATTCTAGCGTATGGATGCCATATGCTTTAACAAAAAAATATCCAAGTGCCGCAAAATCGCTTGCGTGGCAGTATTTATTTCCTTCTCATATATTAAGTTCAGATCCTCAAAGCGGTGAAATAAGACGACATCATTTTCATCACTCCTGTATTAGAAAAGAGGTTAAAAAAGCCGTCCAAAAATCAGGGATAACAAAAATAATACCACCTGATACATCAAGACACTCTTTTGCTACTCATCTACTTCAAAATGCCCCCGATATAAGAACTGTTCTAGCTCAGCTTGGCCATTCTGATGTTAAAGCCC
>NZ_PNDP01000192.1:0-375 GCF_005886415.1 Pseudoalteromonas sp. S327
GCGGATGCTTTGCTTTAAGAACGTTTGTCTAACTCAAATTAGTCACTTAATTAAGCCAAGTGCTATTAATTTTTAAGGAATAGGAAAAAACATAGACAAAGTGATTGTTATATAACAAATGGGTATTTATTTAAAATAGGGAGTATTTAATTTACTAAAAGGACTTTAGTGAAAGTGGTGCCCGAGGCCGGACTTGAACCGGCACGACTTGTTAGTCGAGGGATTTTAAATCCCTTGTGTCTACCAATTCCACCACTCGGGCATCGAGTTTGCTATTTAAAGCATGTGGAGTGTTGAATGGAGGCGCACCCCGGAGTCGAACCGAGGTGGACGGAGTTCCAATCCACTGCATGGCCACTCTGCCATTCCGCGAAA
>NZ_PNDP01000002.1:0-13187 GCF_005886415.1 Pseudoalteromonas sp. S327
CATCGTGCTCATCGTGCTCATTATTCGCAGAGTGTGAACCACCATGTATTAAATCAATAGCTGCTAGAGGTATGTGTAAGGTTTTATCTACTGGCGTGCCAGTGGCGTTTAAAATACCGATAACAGTAAACGGGTTGTCTTTATGATGGTGAAAGCTCGTATTACCCATCCCGTGTGAGATTACTATGTTATCACCTAGTGTATACCCTAAACGGCTCGCTACATCGCTGCCAAGTACCACCTGGTTTAAATGCTCAAACGCGTGGCCTTGTTGAAAACTTAACGTTTGTTTTTTACCAAAGCGATAGTGGGTAAAGTAATCGCGGCTTGTACCTAGTACAGCTTGGCCTTTGTGGCTGTCGCCTAAACTAATAGGAATGCTCCATTTAACACCACGCTGAGCTGCGATGTACTGGTAACTTTGCCAGCTCACCCCGTTATTGGCGTAACCTATTCTAAATACAGAGGAAAGCAGTAATTGAATATCGCCGGTGCGGGCGCCTACAATTAGGTCTGTCCCAGAGATGGTATTACTAAAACTGGTTTTTGCATCCACGCGAATTCGCTCAATACTTAGTAAAAGCATTACGCTAATAGCAATGGTAAACAATGTGAGCAGTACACTTGCTCGGCGATTTAGCAAACTTTTATAAGCTAACTTAGTCAGGATCATAACTGCTCCTGCAAGCTAACTAGGCTAATTGCACGATTAAATAGCGGTTTTAATGTTTCGTCATGGCTTACAAAAACTAACGTACTGTTGGCGCGCTTAGCGTGTTCGAATAACAGCTTTATAAAGCTTTCTCTATTTGCGGTATCG
Organism: Pseudoalteromonas sp. S327; assembly: GCF_005886415.1. Taxonomy (NCBI): domain Bacteria; kingdom Pseudomonadati; phylum Pseudomonadota; class Gammaproteobacteria; order Alteromonadales; family Pseudoalteromonadaceae; genus Pseudoalteromonas; species Pseudoalteromonas sp. S327. Next base: position 821 of record NZ_PNDP01000002.1, read on the forward strand.
AGTGCCGAGGTAGGCTCATCAGCAATTATAAGCTCTGGGCTGCCAATAAATGCGCGAGCGGCGGCAACCCGCTGTTGCTGACCAATACTGAGCGAGGCAACATCTTTACTATGATAAGACTCACTTAAGCCTAATGCTGTTAATAAGCGTATCGCTTCTTTTTGTAAGCTTGGCTTGGGCTCTGTTGTTTGCTGTAAGGCTTTTTGTTTTCTGCTTTTTGAAAATTCACAGCCAAGCGTGACATTTTCAATGGGTGTTAAATACGGTAATAAATTAAAGTTTTGAAAAATATAGCCAATATTCTCCGCTCTAAATACATCTCTTTGCGTATTGCTAAGTGTATTTAAATCGCGATTTAAAATACGTATGTTGCCACTTCTTGGTGTGTTTATACCTGCCAATAGCGCAAGCAGGGTTGATTTACCGACGCCGCTGGGACCATGTAAAAAAATATGCTCGCCTTTATCAATTCTAAGGGTTGGGATATTTAGCGTAGGCTTGGCATCATTTTTATGCCATTTAAAGGTTACATTATCAAGCTCAATCATACAGTGTGGTGTTACCAACCCCAATACTTGAGGTCTTTACGCATTTTAAAGCTTCTAATTATATTTATTGGCTTTGGTTTAAGTTTGTCGCTTTTGTGTAAAAACTCATTAGCTGCGTTAAGCACGCGTAAACTAGATTTACCGTCGCTATAAGGGTGAATATCTAGACAATAATTTTCAATATGCTGCATTAAATTTTTAGGTCTCGTTAATGCGTGCTCTATTGCTGCTTCTATTTTATCAGCCTCTGTCACATTGATTAAATGAGGCTGAGGCTTTTGATTTCGAAATGTAACAACGGGCTTTCTTAGTAATAAAAACATTAATAGCACCGATGATGTATCACACAGCATTATATCAGCCGCTTTGAGAAGAGGGATCACATTATCGGTTTCTATAAAGGTTAAGTTTTTATTATTTAATGCTTTATATTTATCTACCCATTCTTGGGGCATTTTAGGATGAAATTGCATTAAAATACGCCACTTCCCTTGCAGGCTAAATTGCTTTATTTGTTCATATAGTTTGGGAGCTAGTGACAGGTTTCGTGAAAAAGTAGAGCAAATTAGTAGTGTAGGACGTGGATCATTATTTACATAAGGGTTGTTTAGCGTATTACTAAAAAGAGGGTCTAATGTTGGCCAGCCTGTTTCTACTACTTTAAAAAAACCATATTGTCGCGCCAACTCTTTAAATTTGGTGGTGGTATTGGGACCCTGCGTACAGTATAAGTCGAAACACCCACGAATATTAAAGTGATCTTCTTTCCCTCTTCTATTTAGTTTTCCTGAATTAAAACCATGAAAAACAGCTACTTTTTTACCAGGAATAAAACTTGGAACAATATTACCAGGAATAAAAACTAAATCTGGATTCCATTTCTGGGTAGCGGGAATCGAGTTTAAACGCTTTTCATCATCATCTAAAAAGTCGGGGTTTACTTCATTACCCGCTAAAAACCACCGAACTTCTCCACCATAGGCTAAAATTTGCGCCTGAAGCGGCCTTAAAATAGCGTATGAATAATTTTGCGAAATATACATTAGGTATTTTTTATTTGCGGTCGCAGTTAGGTAGTCCAAGCGTTACTCCTCTAGTTAGCACGCTAAGTTTACCGCATTATTACAGCCATATAAATATTACGTGGTTATTTAAACTGAGCTCTGGGTAATAAACCTATTTCTGGCAGCTATTTTCAGCGCTAACTGCGTTAAGTTTACTTGCAATAGGCCAGCTATTGACGCGTAAATTCGCCTTGCTTTCATTGAAAATCTTTGGCTAGAGAAAATAAATTTAAATATCACCATAATACAACACGCCCTATTCAGTCTCTTAACCAGAGTTCAGGTTATTTAGTTTTCAGTGCTGATTGAGCTTTAGGGTAGGCTGATTTATTATATAGCGCTTATAACCCCATACCATACTTTGCTCTATGAGCATCCCTAACCCCGGAGATAGCATGACTAGCTATAAAGTTTTAGACGTAAACGATGACTTACCCATTCGCACTAAAGGTGCCGTACACAGCGGTAAAGTTCGTTCGGTTTATTGGCTAACAGATGAAGACAGCGCACGCCTCATTAAAGAAAAAAACTATAAAGTTCCGCAAGGAACTGAGCTGGCAATTATGGTTATTTCAGACCGTATTTCTGCTTTTGATTGTATTTGGCAAGGCGAAAATGGCTTAAACGGCGTGCCGGGAAAAGGTATTGCGCTTAACTCTGTTGCATCTCATTGGTTTAAGTTATTTGATAAAGCTGGCCTTGCGGGTAACCACATTGTTGATATTCCACATCCTTATGTATGGATTGTGCGCAAAGCAAGTACCGTAAAAGTAGAAGCGATTGCGCGTCAATATATAACCGGCAGCATGTGGCGTGATTACAGTAAAGGGGTTCGCAGCTTTTGTGGCATAGATTTACCTGAGGGCTTAACGGCAAACCAAAAGCTTGAAAACGTACTAATAACCCCTTCTACAAAAGGTATTATCGAAGGCGTGGCTGATATTCCACCTGTTGATGATGTGAATATTACGCGCGCTAATATCACTGATAATTTAGACGTATTTAATTTTAAATCGGCAGAGGATGTGACTAAATACGAAAAGCTATTGGTTGAGGGCTTTAAGCTAATTAGTGAAGAGCTGGCAAAGCTTGATCAAATATTTGTAGATACAAAATTTGAGTTTGGTTATGTAGAGGATTTAGACGGTAACCAACAGCTTATTTATATTGATGAAGTAGGCACCCCAGATTCTTCGCGCATATGGGATGGCGCGGCTTACCGCGATGGTAAAATAATCGAAAACTCTAAAGAAGGGTTCCGCCAGTTATTAATTTCTACTGTGCCAGAAAGTGACGTGCTGTTAAATAAAGACCGCATGGATGAGCGTGAGCAGCTTGCTAAAGACTTTATTTTACCTGAATCGGTCATGCTTGAGGTGTCTAACACTTATGTAGGCATTGCCAGTAAAATCATTGGTAAAGAGATTGTAATTCCAGAAGATCCTCGCCAAGAAGTAATTAATATTTTAGATACTGATTACGACCTTATTGTAAAATAGTACAACTAAAGTATTAAAATAAACAAAGCCCAGTCTTTATTTTTAGTTACTGGGCTATATTCCTTGCAATTAGTACTGGTCTCTAATTAACTTAACCTAAGATTAACTTTTAGGTATTGATATGTTTAGGCAAGTGCAGCAAGTTTTTAATAAAAGAGGTTATTTACTCGCCGCTACTTTATTTTTTAGCCAAGGCGTACTGGGCGCAAATATTGATTTAGTAATTCAAGACCAGCATGGTCAGCCACTAAAAGATGCAGTCGTTGAGCTTTATAAGACGGCAAAGTCAGAGCGCACTACGTTACCCGTTGCGGTAATGGACCAAGTACATAAAGCGTTTTTGCCTGATTTACTGGTGGTGCAAAAAGGTCAGCAGGTTAATTTTCCTAACAGCGATAATATTCGCCATCATGTTTACTCTTTTTCTCAGGCTAAGCCCTTTCAGCTAAAACTTTATTCAGGCCAACCTAAAGAGCCTGTGACTTTTGATCAACAAGGTGTTGTTGTACTAGACTGTAATATTCATGACTCTATGGTTGGCTATATTTATGTAGCCAATAGTGAACACGTTTATAAAACTAATAATACGGGTAAGTTAACTTTAGACATAACGCCGTTACCGACTACGCTGAGTGTGTGGCATGCGCTACAAACTGCACCGTTGGAAAATAAAAAAATGATAACAATAAATAATAACAATGAGTTACTAATTAAAATTAATACCTCCACCCCAGCACCGCGAAATACTTTTGGTAGTAAGTTTAAGGGCGGTAATGACTAACAGTTTAAAAAACCGCATTATTGTTTTATGTGTAGGCTTAGTTTTACTGACCACTATGGTGAGCATTGTTAGCTTTTGGTGGTCAACAAGTAAATTTCAAGAAGAAAAAGTAAACCAAGATATTAGCGTAGCGCAAAATGTATATAAGCAATATCTGAGCGCAAAAGAAAGCCTACTGCTTACTGCTGCTAAAGTACTTACTGCCGACTTTGGCTTTAAGCAAGCGGTTGCCACTCGCGATGCAGGCACCATAAGTAGTGTGTTGTTTAATCACAGCCAGCGTATTGATGCAGAGCTTATGCTACTAATTGATTTATCAGGTAAATTAATTTCAGCCAATACTAATGCAGATTTGTACCCGCAAAATTTAAAGCCGTTACTGGATGAGTTATTAACTTCGCCAGAGCAATCGAGCTTTGTTGTTCTTAATAATCAGTTATATCAAGTTATTTTACTACCTGTAAGGGCGCCTAGAACCGTTGCATACAGCTTAGTGGGTTTTAAAATTGATGACGAAGTCGCCCTAGAACTTAAAAACCTAACAGGAATGGATGTCAGCTTTATTGCTGAGCAGGACAACCTCGTAAGAAGCTCGTTGCTTAATCGCCCAGAGTTTTTTTCACCTAAAAACTACTTTAACACCACCACAACAACGCGTTTGTTTGGTGATTATCCTGTATATAAAAACCAAGATATTATGTTGCCCTCCCTACAAGGGGATGCGGTAACAATTTTGCTCAGTGCTGATTTAACGCAAAGCTATAACGATTTTGAAAACTTATTGTTTACGCTAATTATTATGGCCATTTTAACGATGCTGGTGGGGGTTATTACCAGTAGTTTACTGGCAAATAACTTAACAACCCCACTCTCACAGCTTGCAGTTATTGCCAGGCAATTTGCACAAGGTAATTACGCATTTGAATTTAATGCATCTAAACAAAGTACCGAAATAGCAACCCTTGCTAACGCCTTTGATAACATGGGTAACGATATTAACGAGCGTGAACAAAAAATTAGTTTTCAGGCACGCCATGATTCGCTTACAGGCTTTTATAACCGCTCGGCTATGCTTGAAGTACTCGATGATGAGCTGACTCCCTCTACACAATACACCCTAGTTGCTATTGATATAAAAGGTTTACGGCATATAAACGATAAGCTAGGCCCACGCGTAGGCGATGAATGTTTAAAAGCGGTTGCCAATCGAATTAGTGGCTTTTCGGACGAACTTGGCGGCTTTCATGCGCGTATTGGTGGCGATGAGTTTTTAACTGTGTTTCCAAGTGCCGCTGCCAGAGAGAAAAAAAGCGGTGTAGTTGGTTTAATGGCACAGCTATTAGCGTGTTATATCATTAAAACGTTAAAAATTAACTTACGCTTTAGCGCTGGGGTTGTCGAGTATCCTATGCAAGGCCTTGCCAGCGATGATTTAATGCGACGCGTACTTATTGCCGTAGACAATGCAACAGATAGCCAAGACAGTATTCATTATTACCAAAATGGTGAAGACGAAGCGCATTTAGAACGCCTTAAAATGTTAGATGAGCTTAAACAAGCCATTAGCGATGATGATGGGCAATTATTTATGACCTATCAGCCTAAACTGCATTTACACACACAAAAAATAAATAAAGTCGAATCACTGATCCGCTGGCAACGTAAAGATGGCAGCTGGGTAAACCCAGAACTGTTTATTGATTTAGCCGAGCAATCGGGGCTTATTGTTGAGCTTACATCATGGGTTGTTAACACTGTGGTTTCTCAGGTGGCTGATTGGCAGGCTAAAGGGATTGAAATGCAGGCAGCAATTAATGTATCAGCACAAGATATTGCCTCACCGAGTTTTCATTCAGCGTTAGTGCGTACTCTAAAAAAATACAATGTTGATCCAACCCTCATTACTGTTGAATTAACTGAGCGCGACATGATTGAAAATGAGGAAAAAGGCATAAAAGCATTACAAAACTTAAAAGCCATCGGTGTAAAAATTTCATTGGATGATTATGGCGTAGGGCAAACATCACTGGGGAGATTAAAAATGCTGCCTATTGATGAGCTAAAGTTAGATAAGTGCTTTATTTTAAAGTTAGATGAGTCGCGCAAGGATCAACACATAGTGCAGTCGTCTATTACCTTAGGGCATCAACTAGGCTTTAGCGTTGTTGCAGAGGGCGTTGAAAACAGAGATTCGTTAGACTTACTTAAACTTATGCATTGTGACCATGCTCAGGGTTACTACCTAAGTAGGCCTTTAAAAGCAGAATTATTAGAACAGTGGCTAAAGGAATATTATGAAAAAAGTTAAGTGTTTATTACTTGGGTTATTACTTAGCTCGAGCTTTTCTGGTTTCGCAAGCGATGGTAAATTATTAGCGACCCCCGGGGTTTCGCAAATAGAAGGCGGCGGGGGCGGCGGTATTGTGCCTTGGGCACAACTTGCAGGTTACGCCAGCGAAGACGAGTTCTCTGTGAATGGCTTTTGTAGCCGTGCAGATGTAACAGACTACACTTTAGATGTATGTGGAGCACAAGTTAACCTATTTAATCGTGTAGAACTTAGCTACGCTCAACAACGTTTTGACGTGCCTGCACTTGATACCGAAATAGAGCAATCTATCACGGGCGCTAAAATTCGTTTATACGGCGACATAGTTTACAGTGACTGGCCGCAATTGAGTGTAGGTATACAGCATAAATCCCTTGATGATGGCGCTGTTGCGACCCTAGTAGGTGCAAAAGATACTAGTGGCACTGATTACTACCTCGCAGCTAGTAAACTCCACTTAGGCGCTGTAGGGGGGCTTAACTGGTTTTGGAACGTCACAACTCGCTACAGTGAGGCTAATCAACTCGGTTTGCTTGGTTATGGTGGGGCAAATGATGATGCAAAAATTTTATTTGAAGGCAGCACGGCTGTGTTTTTGAGCCGAAGTGTTGCCGTAGGTATAGAGTATAGGCAAAAGTCTAATAACCTTAATTTGGGTGAACAAGACTGGAAAGATTTATTTGTTGCTTGGATGCCAAACAAGCACGTGAGTGTCACCGCCGCATACTTAGATTTAGGTAGCATTGCAGGTGCGAGCGATCAAACAGGGTGGTACTTATCGGTAACAGGGTATTGGTAATGAAAAACGTTGTCATTTTATGGTTGTGTTTAAGTGCCCTGGCAGGGTGTGCAAGCTCAACAAATTTATCGCTTTATCAACAGCTTGATGGCCGTGCGGGGCTTACGCGTATTGTAGACAGTTTTATTTACCAAATAGGTAATGATGAACAAGTACTGCATTATTTTGAACACAGCGACATAAGCCACTTTAGAGAAGGCTTTATTATGCATATGTGTATGCTAGTTGATGGCCCATGCAAGTACAAAGGAGATTCTATGGTAGATATTCATACTGGGATGCACATAACTGAGAAAGATTTTAACCATGTGGTGGACTTACTTGTCAATGCGATGGAAGAGCAAAATATTAGCCATAGCATACAAAATGAGATTCTATCTAGGATGGCACCGCTGCGTAGTAAAATAATAAGAATTTAGGTAACATCTGTAAATTATTTACTCGTAGCAGTGAACCTTACTTTTGTAATAGTGTCCACTTAGTATTATTTCCTATAAACAATAATTGGCGCGCACAGATTGTATGTCTTACCTATTTATATCCCGCAAAAATGTACACGCAAAGTACTATAAAAAAATAATCAAAAAGCTGAGTATGGATTGCCAACTGCATGTTATGGGGGCGCCAAAGCTTTCAGCTATACACTATTTAAGTAAAGCGTTTAAAGTTGATTTTAACGATGTTATTAATGCACAACTAAAACGTAAGCGCGCCCGTAATAACCTTTGGAACAATGCTTTAGTATCGGCGGTTTACAAAGTGGGGCTGCGCTTTTTTGAGCGTTTACGTTACGCAAAATATTTAGCTTTATTAACGGAAGTTAACCCTGATGTAATGGTGATATGGAATGGAAATAAACTGCCTAATACTACCGTTGCTATGGCTGCCAAGGCACTGGGTATTAAGCAATTTTATTATGAAAATGGTTTGCTTCCGGGTACCACCAGTTTAGACCCTCAAGGGATTAACTTTAATGCGTCGCTAAGTCGAGATCCTGATTTTTATTTAAATTTTAATGCAAATAATGCCTTAAACTTTGATGCACCGGCGCTTGTCCCACGAGAAAACCATAAAAAACGCTGTGATTTTGCAGCTGAAAATATACCTGAACGCTACATATTTGTGCCTTTTCAAGTGCCTCACGATACGCAATTAGCGAGCTTTTCGCCATGGATTGACTCAATGGAAATGCTATACGATGAAGTTGTTAGCGCAGTGAAAGCATTGAACGACCCTAGTTTAAAGGTCGTTTTTAAAGAACACCCGTCGTGGCACAAGCATTACACCCATTTATACGATAAAGACCCAATTGCACTATTTGCAAACGGCAATAAAACCTGTGAACTTATTGAATGCGCAGAAGCGGTGATCACTATCAACTCTACGGTCGGTTTAGAAGCACTGTTACTAAATAAGCGCGTAATTACTGTAGGGCAGGCTTGTTATAATATAGAAGGCTTAGTTAAGCATGCTGATACTCGTGAGGGCTTAGCTGCCCAAGTAGCAGATGTAGCTCAAGGATGGCAGTTTAATCCGCAGCTACGTGATAAGTTTTTTTGCTATTTAAAGCATGTGTATAGTGTGCCGGGCGTTTGGAAACACGCCGAAGAAGAGCATATCAAAGCAATTGAGTTACGTTTTAAAGGGGCGGATAAATTTGCACAATACAGCAACAATGTGCCCAACGAACTTATTTAACCGCGTATTGTATATCAACATGTTGTGATTTAGCTGTAAGGACAATTTTTACAGCCATTTTTACAGCATGTACCTCGCTTTAAAAAAAACCATTTACTAAACACCATGTAGCCATTTTGCATGGTGTAGTCTAGCCCTTCAATTAAATTGTCATTACCTCTAAATTTTTTAGCAAACTCAATTTGTGCTTTGATTGGCTGAGTATAAATATGCGCTAAATAAGCGTTTATTTTATTAAGCGTACATTGCGGGCATAAACAGCTTGTTGCTGACTCTTCAAGCGGTAAAATAGCAGGTAGTTGGTTACACCAGCATGCGTTTATATCGTTTACATTACAACTAAGCGCAGTGTGGCATTGTGAGCAGTTTAATCTCGTCATTTTAAGTCTTATCAGCAGTAGAACAGCAAGAATAACAAATATTATGAATATACAAAAAGCATTGGCCGAATTTATTACCTTTGGTGAGCAAAGAGATGATGCTATTAGCGTGATTATTTCTACTCCAGCAGAGGAAAGTGCTCCCGGATATACACTCACAAAGCCGGTATTGATTGAGGTGCTAACACGTTGTGTAAACCACGAAATAGAGATAGATGATTTAGAGTTATGGGCAAATGTGGTTGAATCGCGAGATGATATAAATTGCGCCGAACACGAAGGGGTTATTTTTGCGCTCAGTAATAGCGAGCAAATGGGAGAACTTGATAAGCGTAAGCTGACTGTATTGTTGAAGCTGCTACAGAGCTAAGCGTAATTTAGTAATGATTGTATTTAAACCGTTTTAAATTATCATCAGGTGCAGCGAAATCAAACTTAGCTTATAGATTAACATTGCTCTGAACTCAAAACCGTGAACTACGAGAACAGAGCAATGTGATAAAACTTCTTTATTCAGAGGGCTTACAGCTCTTCACTTTCTTTAATTGTTGCAAATGCGGTGTTTAAACGCGTTACTGTTTCTGGCAGTTGGTCGTCTAAAATGTCTGCTTTATCTGCCCCCCATGCTAATACCACTGTTGAGCCTAGTTTAAAGCGGCCCATTTCTTCACCTTTTTTAAGGGTAATGGCGTTTTCGCCTTTAGTAGGGTAGTTCCAGCTAAACACATCGCTACCGGCGGGTGGTGTTACTGTGCCTGCCCAAACAGTTTCTATGCTGGCTACAATGGTTGCGCCTACTAGTACCATAGCAAGTGGGCCAATTTCGGTTTCAAAAATAGCCACTACACGTTCGTTACGAGCAAATAAATTAGGGACATTGCGCGCTGTAAGCGGGTTTACCGAAAATAAGTCGCCCGGTACGTAAATCATTTTACTTAGTGTACCGTCTATAGGCATATGAATACGGTGGTAGTCTTTTGGCGCTAGATAAATGGTAGCAAATTTTCCGCCTAAAAATGGCGTTGTATCATCTTCAGAGCCACCTAATAGTGCTTGTAGGCTGTAGTCATGACCTTTTGCTTGTATTAGCTGCCCATCAACAATGTCGCCCAGTTGGCTAATTGCACCATCAACAGGGTGAGTAATTACGTTCTCGCCTTGCGCCATTGGACGCACACCGTCTTTTAATGGGCGAGTAAAAAACTCATTAAACGTTTTGTAGTGCGCTGGGTCTTCATACAAAGCCTCGTTCATGTCTACTTTATATTGTTTAATAAATAGTTTAATGAGCGTTGTAGTTAAAGCACCTGCTTTTGCTGCTGCTAATTTACCTACTACGCGTGAAATAAAGTGCTTTGGCATTGCATACTGCATTGCAATTTTAAATTTGTCTAAACTCACAGATTGTTTCCTAAATTAAACGCGAGGTGCGCGTGCACCAGCACGGCCATCGGCCATTGTTTCTAAAATACGGTGGTAGCTGTCGAATCGCAATTGCGAAATATCGCCATCGGCTACCGCTTGTTGAATTATACAGCCTGGGTCGTTTAAATGCTTACAGTCTCTAAAACGACATCCACCTATAAACTCTCTAAATTCTTTAAAGCACCAGGTTACCCGTTCAACATCTAAGTGCCATAAACCAAACTCACGTATTCCCGGTGAGTCAATTAGGTTACCACCACTTGGTAGGTGATGTAAGCGCGATACAGTGGTGGTATGTTGCCCTAAGCCACTGTTTTCTGATACTTCTTTAGTTAATATTTCGGCATCAGGAAGCACAGTGTTAACTAAGGTTGATTTACCTACGCCACTTTGACCAACAAAAATATTATTTTTATCAACCAGTACGTTTTTTAAATCATCTATGCCTTCGCCGGTTACACTACTTACAAGCAGTACCTGATAACCAAGGCCTCGATAAATATCGAGTACTTTTTGAATTTCATTTAGGCCTTCGTCGTCGATTAAATCGATTTTATTAAGTACTAAAATAGGTTCTATACCCATGTCTTCACAGGCAATTAAGTAACGGTCGATAATACTGGGCGTAAACTCTGGCAGTACCGCTGAGACCATTAAAATTTGGTCAATATTTGCAGCGATTACTTTTACGCCATCGTAAAAGTCGGGACGCGTAAGCTGTGAGCGGCGTTCTTGTGTTGCTTCAATAACGCCTGCTAAGTCGCCTTCACTTACTTTTGCGCGGCGAAATAGTACTTCATCACCACACACTAAGTTAGTAACGGTACGGCGAATATTACAGCGTAATACGTCACCTTCTTGTGTTTCTACATCGGCGTGTTGGCCAAAACGGCTGATCACGACAGCGTTTTCGGTTGCGCCCAGATTATCTGTTTGCCACTCTTGTGCGCCACCTTTTGCCAATTTTGTATCGGCATTATTTAAGCGCTTTTGATGATTAGCCTTGATCCTGCGAGATTGGCCTTTACTTAATTTTTTCTGTTTTGCCACTTTTGGCCTATAACCTTGGTTTAAATGTCGGCTTTGCGTATAAAAAAGCTTTAGCTCGACGGTTGATGCTAATATGATATATCGAAATGCGTTGGATCTAAAGAAAAGCACTGTTTAAGGTTACTATGACTATTAATGAATCTAATTTAATTTGGCTTGATCTGGAAATGACTGGACTTGAGCCGGCCACAGATAAAATACTCGAAATTGCAACAGTAGTAACTGATGCCGATTTAAATATACTCGCGGAAGGGCCTACTATAGCTATTCACCAAAGTGATGAGTTGTTAGATGGCATGGACGAATGGTGTACTACACAGCATGGGAAATCAGGTTTGACGGCCCGTTGTAAAGCCAGTACATATGATGAAGCTTATGCGGTTGAACAAACGCTTAATTTTTTAAAACAGTGGGTTCCTGCTGGTAAATCACCGATGTGTGGTAACTCAATAGGTCAAGACAGACGCTTTATGAATAAGTATATGCGCGAGCTTGAAGACTTTTTTCATTATCGAAATTTAGATGTAAGCACAATTAAAGAGCTTGCCCGACGTTGGAAGCCTGAGGTACTAGAACAGGTAAATAAAAAAGGCTCTCATTTAGCTCTCGATGACATTAAAGATTCTATTATGGAATTAAAGGTGTATAGAGAAAAATTCTTTAATTTGTAAAAAACACTTGCAAACGCATTAGATTATTGTAGAATCCTGCCCCGCTCAAGACGATAACCCTCGCGGGGTTGGTGTGTTTGAGTGGTTTAAATACCATCAGTAACTGCGGCACTAGCTCAGTTG
>NZ_PNDP01000020.1:0-19477 GCF_005886415.1 Pseudoalteromonas sp. S327
GTTTTGTGGGTTACCCGCTTCATCCGTCACGGTGATCGTAACAACGGTGCCCTCTGGCTCGCCCGTTGCAGACCCTGAAATAGTCGGTGTGGTGTCGTTTGTATCACCCACGGGATCAATTATTACTGTAGGCGCTGCGGTATCTATGACGCCTGTAGTTGTGGCTGGGGCTTCATTTCCAGCTGCATCAGTAGCTGTGGCCGTTATTGTAAACTCCCCCTCAGCAATTGCAGTCGTCGCACCTACTTGCCAAGAACCATCTTCTGCGACAACTGCCGTCAAGGTTTGCGAATCACCATTAGAGTCTGTTATTAATACAGTGATCAAGCTACCTGGCTCTACATCAGTTGTGGTACCACTAAATACAGGTGTTGAATCGTTAGAGTCAGTAAAGTCATTTACACTAATAGTTGGTGCGGTTAAATCTATAGTGCCAGTTTGTGAGTCTTGCGCGCTATTACCAGCACTATCACTTACATTTGCCACCACACTAAACTCACCCTCAGCTAATGCTTGTGGGACATCTATACTCCATGTGCCATCACCATTTATAGCAGTGACAAATTGCTGCTCAGCGCCAGCATCATCAGTCACAATCACTGTAACCACACTACCCGCTGCTAAACCTTGAGTAGAGCCGCTTATAGTAGGCGTTGTATCGTTTGTATCACCAATATTATCTATAGTTACGCTAGGTGCGGTTAAATCTATGGTGCCAGTAACCGTCGCTGTACTGCTATTACCTGCTTCGTCACTTACACTTGCAGTAACTGTAAAGTCACCTTCGCTAAGCTCATTAAGTATATCGGCGCTATAGCTTCCATCGGCATTAGTAACCGCTGTAATAGTTTGTTGATTACCGTCACTATCGCTTATTAATAAGGTAACCTCAGTACCTTGGGGTACATCTACTACGCTACCTGTCACACTCGGTGTTGTATCGTTTGTATCTGTAATTGGGTTAATAGTAATCGCAGGATCAGTTAAATCAATTTCCCCTACTTCAGTAGCAGAGGCTGTATTGCCAGCAGCATCGGTTACTGTTGCAACCACCGTAAATTGACCCTCTACCAACTCCTCGGTTGCTTCGATTGACCACGACCCATCAGCATTTGTGGTTACTTGCACAGTTTCTGTTGCGCCATCGCTGCCTGTAAAGGTAACAGTAACAACCGCACCTGCGTCAACATCTTGCGTAGTACCGCTAATTGTTGGAGTGGTATCATTAGTATCAATAATAAAATTAATACTTACGGTTAAATCTACATTACCGACCGTACTTGCTTGTGCCTCATTACCCGCATCGTCTATAACGGCTGCAACTACGGTAAAATCCCCTTCAGGCAGAGGCTCTGTAACTTGAGCGCTCCAAGAACCATCTTCTTGCGTGACCGCTAAAAGATTAAAAGTACTGCCATCACTTGCGGTAATCGTTAGGGTTATAGTGGTACCAGCAGGCACGTTACCGGTATTACCACTTAAAAATGGCGTGGTATCATTTGTATCTGCAATAGAGTCAATTTGAATAGAAATAGGGGCAAATGTAACTTCACCACTTGTTTGCGCGGATGCTTCGTTACCCGCAGGGTCACTCACTGTCGCGGTAACACTAAACTCTCCGCCAGGAATAGCGTTGGGCGATTCAACACTCCACGTGCCATCAGCCTCAAGTGTCGTGGTTAAGGTTTGTATATTACCGTCGCTATCGGTTACTAAAACAGTAATTAAAGAGCCCTCTGGTGCCCCTTCAACACGGCCTACAAAAGTAGGCGTTGTGTCATTAGTGTCTGCAATGGCCGTAACCGTTATCTCAGGACTAGTTAAATCAACTAACCCTTGCTCTACAGCTTGTGCTTCATTACCTGCAGTGTCGGTCACGGTTGCATTAACTTCAAACTCACCTTGTGCTAAAGGTGTAGAAACACTTACAGACCAGCTGCCATCATCATTTGTTTGCGTTAACAGCGTTTGAACTTGCCCATTAATATCAGTAATAACCACGGTAATTACCGAGCCTGCTGGCACATCTTGCGCAGAGCCAGTAATAATTGGGGTTGTATCTTGCGTATCGGCAATCGCATTAATTTCTACAATTGGCGCCGTTAAGTCAATAACTCCAACATCACTTGCAAGTGCTTGGTTGCCTACGCTATCACTCACCTGCGCATCAACAGTAAAGTCACCTTCTGGTAGTGCCACACCCACATCAACAGCCCAACTACCATCTTCATCGGTAATGGCTGTTAAAAGCTGCACTTCGCCTGCACTGTCGGTTACTGTGATTGTTACTTCAGTACCTTGTGGCACACCGGTTGTAGTACCGGTTAATGGCGGCGTAGCATTATTAGTTTCACCCGCTACTGTAACTGTAATTTCTGGAGCGGTTAAATCAATACTCGCAACAGCTTGGTCAATTGCTTGGTTACCAGCGGCATCAACTGCTACTGCGTTAACATTAAACTCCCCTTCTGCTAAAGGCGATGTAGTGGTAATACTCCAATTACCTTGTGCATCAACTTGTGTAACAATTGTTTGTTGTGTGCCTGTGCTATCGGTAAGAGTTACAGAGACGTTGTCGCCAGTATTCAAACCCGCTACCGACCCCGTAACCGTTACTGTTTGAGATGCAGAGTCTGCAACAGGGTCAATATTAATTACTGGCGCGGTGGTGTCTATTTCAATAGAAATAGCATCGTTAAACGCATTACCATCTGGATCGGTGGCTTCTACAACTACGCTCACGGGTCCATCGGCTATCGGGTTAGGCAATGTAATTTCAAACGTGCCATCAGGGCCAATAACCGCACTTACTACTTGAGAGTTACCATTTTCATCTGTCACAGTAATATTCACTGTTTCACCCACTAAGTTTTCACTTGTACCACTAATTGTTGGCTGAGATGAATTAGTTAAACCTACCTCATTTAATGATACAGACGCGGTGCCATCATCAGGAACTACCCCATCAGAGGTGTCGCGAATATTTAGCGCTTCTGTAGAATCAGGATCAAAGCTTGAATCAAATGCAACGCTATTAGGGTTAACTCCCTCCGCAATACGTGTAAGCTGAACAAATGAGCTTCCTCCACCAGAGCCCGCACCACCAGCACCACCTGCGGCCGTTGCTTCTAAATTATCTAAAATATCACCATCGCCCTCTAAGGCATCTAAAAAGTCAGTAACATCAGAATTAGCCGCCGTTTGGCCATCGTTATTATCTGTTTGTTCTAAGCTTGCAATGGCCGCATCTAGGCTTTCGTCAAACACTGTGGTTTCGCTGCTATCGCGGGTTTCTTGTGCTAATAAATCAGGGGTGATCTTTACGTTTTGATTAGCAGGAATCGACAGTGTTTCTCCTTGCACATCAATTGTTAGCGATGAATTATCGGCGGTAACCACTAAATCGCCCACAGTAATAGTATCGCCCACTTCAAGTGGCTTAATTGTGCCATCTTCTAAAACAACACCAGCAGACCCTTTTAAGTCTATTACTAATAATTGATTAGATTCCATTTTACTTACCTCAAACATAAGAATTAAAAACTATTAATTAAAATGTAGAACAGCAAAACGCATTAGATACTGTACTCAAGTACAGTTTTTAAAAAAACATTAAAAATAAAAAAGTGGTAGATAATAAATTTTATGCTAGCCAAAACGATTATTTGCGAAAAATGAATTTATTGACTAAACCATAGGGTAGGTATTGATAGCCCAAGTAACCCCTAAGAGGAAGAAATGATTACAAAAAATACTTTACTAAAGCAAAAAGGAAAGCTGCTTATAGGTTTAACGCTAAGTGCGCTTGGCGCAACTAACGTGGTAAAAGCCGATGACAGCTCTGTGGCACCGCTTACATACGTCACCAGTAAAGCAATTGAAAATAATCCAGAGGTACAACAAGCATGGCATACATTTAAATCCTCAATTTATGGCGTAGATGCAGCCCGCTCAGGCTACTTACCTAGCGTTGATGTATCTGCCAGCGCAGGTTATGAGCGCCGAAACTACGGTATAGAAGACGAATACAACCGCAACACTGCAGAGCTTAGTGTTACTCAAATGCTTTACGACGGGTTTAGAACATCTAACACCGTTGAAAGGTTTGAGCGTATTCAGCTCATTCGGTATTTTGAATTACTCTCACAAACAGAGCAAACTGCATTAGATGCATCTATTGCATTTTTAGATGTGCAAAAATTTAAAGAACTTGTGACACTCGCTGAAGAAAACCTGCAAGAACACGAGTCTGTATACCAACAAATTGAACAAAGTGTAGGAGCCGGTGTTGCCCGAGCAGCAGATCTAGAGCAAATTAGCGGGCGCTTATCGCTAGCGCAATCTAATGTGCTAACCGAGTACGCTAACCTGCACGATGTAACCGCGCGTTATTTAAGAGTTGTTGGCGAGCTACCCGTTAATGATATAAAACAAGCCAAATTAGATGAGCAAAACGTGCCCATTTCTATTAACCAAGCGCTTGATATAGCCTATAAAAACAGCCCTGCTTTTTACGCATCGCTTTATAATATAGAGGCGCAAGAAGCCAATGCTCAGGCACAAAAGGCAGCGTTTCATCCAAACGTAGACTTATCCGCCCGTTACGGCACACAAGACAGAGACGAGCTAGGTTTAAACGAAACAAGAACCGAAGCACGGGTAGGTATAGACATAACCTATAACCTGTACAACGGGGGCCTAGATAGCGCCAACCTTGAACAAGCATACCAAGATGTAAATATTGCCAAGTATCAACGCGATCAAGCTTGTGTTGATATTCGTCAAAGCCTACAAATTGCCTATCATAATGTGAACAATATAGAGCAAAAGCTACCCACGCTTGAAAGCTATAAAAACTCGTCAAACAGAGTAAAAATAGCCTACCGAGACCAATTTGATATTGGCCAACGCACCTTGCTTGATGTACTTGACGCTGAAAACGAAGCATTTCAATCTAACCGCTCGTACATTGTTGCTCAATACGATAGACAAACAGCCATTTTAACTATGCTTAACGAAATGGGTAAACTATTGCCAGCTCTAAATGTTATGTCTGACAAGTACCCAACATTAACAGAGTTAACAGATGACCCAATCGTGCATAACGCACAAAATATATGCCCAAGTTACGATGTAGCTGCCACCTTTAAACGCAAAGCTTTTTTACAAAAAAAAGCCAAGCAAGATAACGCCTACATGAGCGTTACAGCAATGCCTAGGTATTTAGAAATGCCACCAGAAACTCCTAGCGCATCGAGTTTTGCAGATGACGATAACGACGGCGTACCTAACGAGCAAGACACCTGCCCAAGCACCCCAGCGGGAACAAATGTAGACCTGTCTGGGTGTACTTTGTATGACCAAGCGACCGACTCAGTTGAAATAGGCATTCCCTTTTCAGCCGACTCAAGCCAAGTGCGCCCAGAGTACTTGCAAGAGGTAGAAAAGCTCGCGGAGTTTTTAAAAAATAACCCTGACAAAAAGGTAGAGATCCAAGGTCACGCCTCATTAGATGGCGATAGAAAATACAACCGCAAACTTTCAGAGCAACGTGCCTTTGCCGTAGCACAATTACTTATTGAGCAATTTGGTATAGCGCCTAATCGTGTTCAATCATTTGGTTATGGTATTGATCAGCCACGAGTTAATGAAATTTCGGTACGTGCTAATGCGGCAAACCGCCGTATTGAGGCGGTTATTACCGATAGTTAAGAGGTGCTTAAAACAAATAAATTTAAAATGTTTTACATAACATTGGATGGTATATGGAATTAAATGATGTACTTGATCATGGCGGCGCACTGGTAGATTGCCTTGCAGTATTGTGCCGCTTTCATGATAAAGATTTTTCAAGGGAGGCCTTATTAAATGGCCTCCCACTAACAGATGGAAACTTAACGCCTTCAGGGTTTGCACGTGCTGCAAAACGTGTGGGCTTTAAATCAAAAGTTGTAAATAAGCCTCTTAATCAAATTAATACTGCTTTATTACCCGCCATTATTATTTTAAATAATAACCAAGCGTGCGTGGTAACCGCTATTGATAACCAACAACAAACAGCGCAAGTTACTTACCCCGAGCTAACTGAGTCTGTTGTAGAAGAAGACCTAGAACAGTTAATTGAAAAATCAACAGGTTTAATTATTTATGCTCATCCAGAGTTTATGTTTGATGAGCGCTCCCCGGTGCTTGAAAAGCTCTCTAAAGACGGCTGGTTTTGGGGCGTAATAAAAGAATGCCGCGCACTGTACAAAGACGTCATAATCTCCGCCATTGCATTAGGCGTTTTGTCTGTTGCCATGCCTTTATTTGTAATGAATGTATATGACCGCGTAGTTCCAAATCATGCAACAGAAACCCTCTGGGTTTTAGCCATCGGTATTTTAATAGCGCTGACCGCCGACTTTGTACTGCGCTTAGTACGCAGCTACTTTGTAGAGCTTGCGGCAAGTCGTATAGATGTAAAAGTATCTGCGGTTATTATGGAGCGCGTACTTGGTATGAAGCTTAAAAATAGGCCCTCATCAGCGGGGTCATTTGCGAGTAACATACAATCGTTTGAAGCCGTACGTAACTTTTTTAGTTCAATAACCTTGGTCGCGCTGGTTGATTTACCCTTTGTTGCTATATACCTAATTGTTATTGCAATAATAGGTGTACCGCTTAGCCTACCCATTATCGCAGGTGCCCTAATACTTTTAAGTTATGGCATAGCAGCCCACAGAAAACTTGAAGCGCTGTCAGAGCAAACCATGAAAGCAAGCTCAATGCGCAACTCCATACTTGTAGAAAGCTTAACCAACATTGAAGATGTAAAAAGTTTTCACAGCGAATGCAAAACCCAATCAACATGGGAAAAATCAACTATTTATATTGCTCAGGTTAATGCGCAAAGTCGCTTAATCTCAAGTTCAATCTCTAATAGTGCAGCGTGGATACAACAATGTGTTGGCGTGATCATTATGATCATCGGTGTTCATTTAGTTATTGAAGGCGAGCTCACGCAAGGGGGATTAATAGCCGCTTACTTACTTTCATCGCGGGCAATGGGGCCGCTTGGGCAATGCGCCGCCGTACTTGCGCAATATCATCATGCCGCTATTGCTATGCAATCGCTTAACGAAATAATGGAGAAAGACGTTGAGCGCCCGCCAAATAAACATTGGTTAAGCCACCCCGTATTAAACGGCGAAATAGAATTTAAAGACGTATGCTTTAAGTATGAAGACGACGCGGCCGATGCGCTTAGTAATATTAGCTTTAAAATAAAAGCGGGCGAAAAAGTGGCTATTTTAGGGCGCAATGGTTCGGGTAAAAGCACCCTCGAAAAACTTATTTTAGGCCTTTACGACCCAACCGCAGGCTCCGTAATGGTCGATAACAACAATATACAACAAATAGACCCCGCAGAACTTCGTCATAACATAGGGTACGTACCCCAAAATATAGCGTTGTTTTTTGGTAGTTTAAAAGACAACCTCACTATTAGCGCATGGCATGCTAAAGATGAGCAAATAATTAGCGCATGCGAAAAAAGCCAGTTATTCGAGTTAATAAACTCTCACCCCGATGGGTTTGACCTACAAGTTGGTGAGCAAGGTCGCTTGCTATCTGGCGGCCAAAAACAAGCAATTGGTATCGCGCGTGCATTAATAAACGACCCTCCTATCATGCTGTTAGATGAGCCTACCTCATCGCTTGATCACAATAGTGAAAATAAAATTATTCAAAATTTAAAAACCGCCACCCAAGACAAAACCTTAATTGTAGTTACTCACCGGTCGTCTTTACTTTCGTTGGTTGATCGCATCATCGTGCTCGATAACGGAAAAATAGTTGCCGATGGGCCTAAACAAAAAGTAATTGCCGCACTGAATAACCAAACAGTGGAGCAAGCATCATGAGTGACAATAAAAAGCCACTAGAGCAGCGCTCTTTTGAATCGGTAAGTAAAGCAATAGAAGCACGTAAAAAAGGTAAGCCTTCAATCTTTAATCGCTTATTTAAAGGCTGGCTTTCGCCTCCTGAATCACAAGATTGGGTAGTCGATGCGCAGTGGGAAAAAATGCAACAAGAGCCTGCCAGCGCACGTTTTTTGTTATACCTCATTTGCATTGCATTTATTTTGCTTACAATTTGGGCGGGCTTTGCGCCACTTGATGAGGTAGCCCGTGGTGAAGGACGCGTTATCCCATCAAATAAATTACAGTTAGTGCAATCTTACGATGGCGGTATGGTAGAAAAAATAAACATTCGAGAAGGGCAAATTGTTGAAGAAGGTGACGTATTAATAAAAATTGACCCTACTCGGTTTATTTCAAGCTTTAGAGAAAACCAATCTAAAGTGCAATCACTCACTGCAAAAGTAGCCAGGTTACAAGCCCTTACCAGAAAAGAAGATCTCGTTTTTCCTGATGAGCTTGTTAAGCAAGTACCCGAGGCGGTCGCTCATGAGCGCTCAATATATTTAAGTAATCGTCAAGAATTAGAGCAGCAAGTGGCAATTCATAAACGCCAGCTAGAACAACGCAGACAAGATCACATTGAAGCAAAAGCCGCTTTGCAACAACACACTAGCGCTCTAAGGCTAAGTAATCGTGAGCTGCAAGTAACACGCCCACTGTTAAGAACCGGTGCTGTATCTGATATAGACATCATTAGGTTAGAACGTGAAATAGTTGATTTAAACGGCGAAATAAACCGCACTAAAGCAGTGATTAACCGCAGTTTATCGGCTATCAACGAAGCTAAAAACAAAGTAACAGAAGTGGAACTTGCGATGATCAACCGCTGGAACAACGAGCTTTCGGAGGCATTGCTGCGTTTAGAGTCGATAAAAGAAACCGAATCAGGGCTTGCCGACAAAGTGGCCCAAACTGAGATCAAATCACCGGTTAAAGGCACGGTACAACGTTTATTGGTTAATACCGTAGGCGGCATTTTACAACCCGGCAGTGATGTTTTAGAAATAGTCCCTTTAGATGATCAACTTATTGTTGAGGCAAAAATACCGCCGAAAGATATTGCCTTTTTACGCCCTGGGCAGCCCGCCATGATTAAATTTAGCGCCTATGATTTTGCGGTATACGGCGGACTAGAAGCCGAGGTACTGCATATAAGTGCAGATACAATTACCGACGACAGAGAAAATACTTTTTATTTAGTGCAATTAAAAACCACTAAAAATAACTTTTCAGAAGAGTTGACTATAATTCCAGGAATGACCACACAAGTGGATATTATTACTGGTAAAAAAACCGTCTTGGAATATTTACTTAAACCCGTACTCAGAGCTACATCGCAAGCAATGACAGAACGCTAAACTGAATTTATTGGAGTAAATTAATGCGCCAAAGTATATTTATTACACAACCCGAACTTGAATCGAGCCACTGGCGAAGTGCGTTTGCAGGTTGTGTAATATGCACCAAAGAACCAAAACAAATTAATGCATCAAGTATTATATGGGTTCTGGCGGGCACTTCGGGATGGCTTGAACTGGTAAAAAAATATGCCCAAAAACGCTTGCCAGTTATTGTAATGACCACAAATCTAGAAATAGAGGAACTTAGAGCAGCCCTGCAAGCGGGCGCAAGAGGCTATGTAGAAGCACTTGCATCTAAAGTAATATTACAACAGGTACTTGAGACTATTTGCTCAGGCGGCCTGTGGTTACCTGGGCAGCTACTATCTAATATTGTTGGGGCACTAAGTCAGCAGCAAATAAATTACACCCAAGCCTGCGATATTCAAAGCTTAACTAAACGCGAACGCCAAGTTGTTGATATAGTTATAACAGGGGCAACCAATAAACAAGCCGCTGAGTCACTAAATATTACAGAGCGGACAATTAAAGAGCACATGAGCTCAATTTTCACTAAGTTAAAAGTGCGCGACCGTATACAACTTATGTTAGCAGTTAAAGGTAACTAGCTTAAGCTGAAATAATAAAACCTTCGCCAGTTATAGTTAACCTAATAAACAAAGGCTTATAGGTTAAATACTGAATTGCATTTACCTATTCACCGCCATTATTAAACCACTCCCCTTTAATTAAAGAGTCGCTTTACGACTCTTTAATAACTCCATCAAAGCCAAGATTAACCAGTGTATCTATATCGTCTTGGCTTGTTACGCCCTGTGCGACCACTTTAATACCAATAGAATGTGCTAATGTGCAAACACCGCGTAAGAAGGTTTGATTGTCTTGGCTGTAACTAATGTTATGCGCGTAAATGCTGTCTATTTTAAGCATTTCTAAGCCAAATTCTTGAATGTTCTTAATCTTAGTAAATTCAGGTCCCACACGTTTAAGTGCCACTTTAGCGCCCATACAACGCACCTGCTCACAAAATTCCTTAAATATATCCTTTTCGTTTACGACAATGTTTTCGCGTATATCAAAACATATATTTTTTGCCAAATCAGGAAAGGCAGATACATAGGTTAATACCGAGGCAAGCGCGGTATCATCCATTAATGTTTGCGCCGAAAGCTCTACAGCAATCAATTCATTTGGCGGCGCTTCACCGTACTGTTTAACAATTTGCTTGATTAAACTCCAATCCAAACGCGCTAATAGGTTTAAGCGATTAGCCCATTGATAGTAGTAGCTTGATTTATAATGTTGGCCGCCAAATTCTAAACTTAAACTAAGCTGGTGCTGTAACAAGGTGTCGTTAAAACCCATAACCTCTAAACAATTTAACTGTATAGTTTTTTGCTCAAGCGCATCCTCAATAGCCTTTTGCCAGCCAGTAGAGTCATCAAAAATTTCACTCTTTTGTTTGTTATCAATGACTTTTGCTTGCACTCCAGGTTTGTTACCTGCTGTTTTTAATAAACCATCTACACGGCGTAATAAATCAAAGCGGATGTCGTTTTTCTCAATGTAGGTACAACTGTGTACAATGGCCAAATCAATATTTTTGTATTCATCAACAATCGATTTATGCAATGCGGTTATTTGCTCGCTAAGCGCCTGAATATCATCAGTATCGCTAAACAACACAGTAAAGTCGGTATGTGATATACGCGCAATATAGTTTTCTGAAAAGTGCGCCTGATTCGACTCTAAAAACTGTGTTAACACCTGAGAAAAACGGCGTAAAAAGTTAACCATTTCTACACGGCTAATCGATTCACTTATTTTATCTAAATTAACCACCCTAAATAAAAACAAAGCACCATGAGCATGATCTTTCACTTTTTGTAAATGAGCCTCTAATGTGGCACTAAAATACTCTCGATTGGCAAGCCCTGTTAGCTCATCGTGCTGGGCTTTAAAACGCAACTCCTCTAAGCGTTTATTATCTTCTTTTATAATGCGGCTAAACCGTGTCGATAATAAATTCATCGACTGCACAAGGCGCGCAAACTCAAAGGTTTTTGGCACTTTTGATTTAATAAAACGCTTATCGCCAAAGGCGTTTGCTTGATACACCACATCATCAAGTGGCGTTAAAATTCTACGTAATAAATACGCACTTATGGCACAGGCAAAAAAGGCCACCACTAAAAAGCTAAAAAACAGTTTAAGGGCGCTTTCCCACAATGCTTGCTCAGCATATTGGCTGTGGCTTTCAACAAATAAAGTGCCAAATTGCTGCCAACCGTTGTTAACCTGCCCTACACCTGGCTGTACATTAAGCCCATATACCGCTCTAAACCAAGCTGGTGCGGTATTTTCTAACGTGTCGGTAAATACGCGCTTTACAATAACCTCACCATTTGGGTCTTGCAGTTCTATACGTTTGTAGTGGCCGGTATCAAAAGTGGCCGACACTAACAGCTCAAGCTCTACAGGGTCTTTTTCAAGCTGACTAATCATCAGCGCCAAAGAGCTAGCATTATCAACATTTTTTAAATACAGCTGCGTAGAAAAATAGTCTCTAGCAGAGTTAGTACTTATTAACACGCTACTTATAAAGCCAACAAAAATCACCACCAGCAAGGTGATCCACAGCTCTTGCCTAAGAGTGATTTTTCTTTTTTTGAAAAACTTAAATAAGGAAAATGACGCCATTACCACATAACCCCTTCTTGTGATGTCTGCTCCAAAATTTTACGCCAACGCGATAGCCTTGCTGTCGGGCTGGCTACACTTTTGGTCGAGTTATTTGCCCATAAACCTTGGCTGTTAAAGCTAAATACCGGGCTTAAATCAACGCGTTTTGCTGCAGGTAACACTTTTGTTATTAAACTATCTAAAATAAGCGGCTGAGCATTAGGCGTAGCAAAGTAGCCTAATACCATGTGTGCTTGTGTTTTGTTTGTACCAGCAAGCTTAGCTTTTACATATATAAGCCTAAGCTTGTCGTCGCTTACGCCTAAGGCGCGTAAACTAATGTATTTAGCAATGGCATAATCTTCACAATCACCTAAACCACGGCCAAGGGTTTCTAATGGCGTAGCCCAATAGTCGTTTTGCTTCCAAAGCTGTATATCGGTTTGGTATCGAAGATTGCGTGCAAAAAAGTCGTTAACAATTAAAATTTGTTGTTGTTCTGGTTTATTTTGGGTGCGCACCAACATAGTTTGCCAATTACGCGCCACAGTGACTCGCGCAGGGCCATATTTTTGCCCCATTAATTCTATAAAGGTATTAAATTGAATAGTTAAACGGCTCGCAAACACGCCGCTTGAAAGTAAAAAAAATAGCAGTAAATAGCGCAAATTGCTTTTGCACCAAAAAAATATCTTATTTGAGGAAAGAGTGGGCCTAAGTGTCATTCACAGCCCAAAAAAAGAAAAATTAAAAACATACACCAAACGCTACACTACTTGTTCAAATATTATTCGTAACAACAGCATAGCACTCAATATAAAAGGATGAGATATTTTGTATGTGTTTTTTTACTAGATTTAAATTTTAACTCGGTCATTTCAACATTGCTTAATACATTAACTAACGTATTGAACCATCGTTGTATTTAAAGCTGATTTATCAAACCCTAGACTTACAGAAAAACGCTCCCGTAAATAGCAAAGTTATGTATTGCTGTACGAGTATATTCCACGCGCTTAACGCTAAAACCAGCCGTTAAAATAGCATCTTAATGTAGCTTTACTATTTAAAGTACTGGCCAGTTACTTAGTAGTAGGTCACTTTTTTAACTTCACGCGGCTTAATTTCACCTATATATAAGTCGTGCACGCGCTTCATGTTTAGCTCAAGCTCGGTAACGTATACATCGTCAACTGAGTAAGTTTTAATAATTTGCGCACCTTTAATTATGCCCTGCACTTTACTTTCCATGTAATCGTTTTGAGCAATAGCACCTGCTACAGACGTGCCCGCTGTAATTTTTTGCCCATAAACTTGCTCAGTCAGTTCACGGTACGCCTCAAGCTTAGAGGCCTTAATTGCCATTAATTGCTTTTGTGATTTATTAGCCCCTTGCTGCAAGCTAATAGGTGCATAACCAACCGCTTTAAGTATGGGATAATTATTTGGCTCTACATATTTGTACTCAACATGTTTATCAAACACGTTGCTGCAACCGGCAAGACCAAGGCCTGCTAAAGTAAGTAATATAATTGCACGCATTTATTTGCACCCTTTAAACTAATTGCGCAAATAAATGCAGGTTTAATGCCATTTATTATAAAGTCCTCATATTGGTGCAGTCCTTGCTTAGCTAAAGCGTAATTAACTAATTTTATGTGGAGTACCAGTATGAACACGTTTTTATCATCACTATTTGCAGGTGTTACTAGCGCTGCATTATTAACGTTTTCTGCCAGTACTTACGCACAATGGTTTGAATCTACCGGCCATGCACAAATACAAAATGGCGACATAAGCAGCGCTAAATCAGCCGCGATTAAAGATGCAATTACACAAGCATTAGTGTTTTCTGGCGCCCGGGTTAGCTCGGTACAAACCTTGGTAGATGGCGTGCTAACGCAAGATCAGCTAAAAATTAGTAGCCACGGCGAAATACAAAAAATAGAGCTGGTGAGCGAGCAACGCCAAAATCAACAATTTGCCATTACGCTTAGGCTTGATGTATTTGCCCAAACAGAGCAATGCCCACAAAGTAGCTTTAATAAATTTGTTGCTGTAACCCAAAGCCAGCTTGTTCATCGTGAACATGCCTTAATGGGTCAAATATTTGACGTAAATAAAGCCATTAGTAAAAAGTTATTTAGCGCTTTGCAAAGCACAAAAATGAGCGCCCTGCCCGTTGCTTACTACAATAAAGCAATTAATGTAGAGAATTACTTTAATCAGCAGCACGACTACTCAAATGCACAACTAGAAGAGCTTTCAGCCAGAAGCAACGCGCAATATGTTTTATTAAGCCAAATAACCAATTTAGCGCCAAGCGATAAACTCAACAACGACTACGCCTTTTGGCAAGACGAAACCTACCAGCGCAGCTACGCTATTGAGTTTATGTTGTTTGATGGCACCACGTACGAACAATTATGGCAAAACAGCTATCATACCCAAGCTGTATGGCCATTTGAAAAAACAGCCATAGTTGATGTAAATGGTGATAGGTTTTGGCAATCACCTTTTGGGCAAAGTATTAGCGATATAAATCAAACGGTCAGTTACGATATACAAGCGGCTATGGCGTGTTTTCCTACTAAAGGAAAAATAATGCACATGGAAAACAATAAATTGGTGATAAACCTAGGCAAAGATCATGGCCTTAAAAAAGGCCAGCTATTAAGCATTGCGCACCATAACTACTTAACTGATGCACAAGGCAATACTATGCCGCATACCATTACCACGCTTAACACCATTGTGGTTGAGCAACTTTATAAACAAAGCGCCATTGCTGTAAGCCTTAACGATAAGCCTTTGCCTGGGGTACAAATAAACGATGTGGTAGAGGTTGCAAGCCAAGAACGCTAAATAAGCGCCCGCTTTAAATTTGGGTGCTCTGCCAACCACTGGGCTAATTGCTCAACGCCCGCCAAACGCGGGTAGTGTTTTCTGCAAGCAAATACCACATTACGTTGCTGATTAGGAAAAATAGCTAAATAATCAATCCCTACACGCTGTGTACACGCAAGCTTGGGCACAAATGTCACCCCGTCATCTATCGCCACCAGCGCCAATAAAGTCTCTAAACTATTGCCCTGATATTGGTTTGACACATCCACTCCCGCAGCAAAACAAAACTTTTGGGCTTGATCTTTAAAGCAATGGCCATCACTTAACATTAATAGGCTACAACTTTGTAAATCGCTTAGCGCTACTTTTTTACGCTTAGATAACGGATTATCGGTTGAAACAGCGACCATAAAGTCTTCTTTGTACACGTTAACCGTATGGTAGTTTTTAAGCTCGGGAACATCGGCCAAAATTGCAAAGTCGAGCTCGCCGTTATCAAGCGCCTCTAGCATAGTCGCTGTTTGCATTTCTATAAACGAAAAATGGCTCTCGCTAAATGCCGCTTTCATAGAGGTCAGTAAAGCGCTGAGTAAGTACGGCGCAATAGTAGGAATAATACCAATTCTTAGCTTACCTTGTAGCGGCCCGTTTGAAGTAGCCGCCAGCTCTTTTAAGATTTCTGTTTGCTCTAAAATAACGTTTATTTGTGTCAACAAACGTTCACCTTGCGCTGTTAATGTAACTTGCTTAGTTGAGCGGTCAAATAAAACAACATTAAGCTCTTGCTCAAGCTTTTTTACTTGCCCACTTAGTGTAGGCTGGCTAACAAAACAGGCATCGGCCGCTTTGCGAAAATGCTTGTGGTGCGCTATTGCTTTTACATACTCTAAATCTTTTAAGTTCAAATTCATCTCCACCTGATAGGCTATACCTATTAGTTTAATACAAACAAACGATTGGAACTATATTTAAATTCTCGCCATAATGGCTCCAACAAATCAAGAGGAACAAACTATGTTAAAGAATATTGAAGGTCAAACAATCCCAAGCGTTACATTTGCAACACGTCAAAACGACGAATGGAAATCAGTAACCACAGACGAAATTTTTACAGGCAGAACTGTTGTTGTGTTTTCACTACCGGGCGCATTTACACCAACCTGTTCATCAACTCACTTACCACGCTACAACGAGTTAGCCGGTGTACTTAAGCAAAATGGCGTTGATGAAATTGTATGTGTATCAGTAAACGATACATTTGTAATGAACGCATGGGCAGAGCATCAAGAAGCGCAAAACATCACATTATTACCTGATGGCAACGGCGAATTTACTGACGGCATGGGCATGTTAGTAGATAAAAACGATTTAGGCTTTGGTAAGCGCAGCTGGAGATACTCTATGCTAGTTAAAGATGGCGTTATCGACAAAATGTTCATCGAACCAGATTTACCAGGCGACCCGTTTGAAGTTTCTGATGCAGACACAATGCTTGACTACATCAACCCAAAACAAACTAAGCCAGAGCCAGTAACCGTATTTACTAAGCCTGGTTGCCCTTTCTGTAAAAAAGCAAAAGAGCTACTAACAGAAAAAGGCTACGCATTTGAAGAAGTTGTTATGGGTGCAGGCGCTACATTAACAAGCCTTAAAGCAATTTCTGGCCGTGACACTGTTCCACAAATATTTATTGGTGGACAACACATTGGCGGCTCAGACGATTTAGAAAAATACTTTGCTTAATTAAGTAAAAAAAATAGCAGGGGCGTACGCGCCCCTCTATATCAATCTCATCGCTCAGATTGAAAATAATAAAGGAAACCACTATGAAAGAATTACAAACCGATGTTGTTGTTATAGGTGCAGGTACTGCAGGCTTAAGCGCATACCGTAACGCAAAACAATTCACCCCTAACGTTTTAATGATTGAATCAGGCTCGTACGGTACTACCTGTGCACGCGTTGGTTGTATGCCAAGTAAATTACTTATTGCCGCAGCCGAAGCCGCGCATTCAATTGAAATGGCACCTGCATTTGGTGTACATAGCTCAAAGCCAAGAATAGACGGCAAAGCAGTTATGGCACGTGTTAAAAGCGAACGAGACCGCTTTGCAGGATTCGTAGTAGAAGCCGTAGACGACATTCCTGATGAAGATAAAATTCGTGGCTACGCCAAGTTTTTAGACGCCAACCGCGTACAAATTGACGATGACATCATTATAACTGCTAAACGTTTTGTTATTGCTACGGGTTCGCGCCCATCATACCCTGGCGTGTTTAATAACTTTGGCGACAAACTTATTATAAACGACGATGTATTTAACTGGGACGACCTACCAGAGTCAGTGGCTGTATTTGGCCCAGGCGTAATAGGCCTAGAAATTGGCCAAGCACTTAGCCGCTTAGGCGTAAACGTAAAATTATTTGGTGTTGGCGGCGCAATTGGCCCACTTACCGACCCAGTAATTAAAGACTATGCAAACACTGTTTTTGCTGAAGAATTTTTTGTAGATACCGACTCAAACGTATCTGACATGATGCAAGTTGGCGATAAAGCCCAGCTTACTTACACCGATAAAGACGGTGCTAAACACACCGAGCAATTTGACTACGTACTTGCAGCCACAGGCCGAGTACCCAATGTAGACAAGCTAGGTTTAGAGAATACCGGCATAGAGCTTGATGAGCGCGGTGTGCCACACGCCGACCCGCACACAATGCAATGTAGTAACTCAAATATATTTATAGCGGGCGATGCCAGCAATATGATCCCTCTGCTACACGAAGCATCTGATCAAGGCACCATTGCCGGACAAAATGCTGGGCGCTTCCCCGATGTACGCATCGGCCTTCGCCGCGCTAAAATTGCCGCAGTGTTTAGTGACCCACAAATAGCAATGGTAGGCGAAAGCTACAAACAAATTACAGACCGCCTAGGTGAATGTGGTTGCTTTGAAGTAGGCGAAGTGAGCTTTGAAAACCAAGGCCGCAGCCGAGTAATGCTTAAAAATAAAGGCCACATGCGCGTTTACGCAGAGCAAGGCACAGGCTTATTTTTAGGTGCAGAATTTATTGGTCCACAAGCCGAACACCTTGCTCATTTATTAGCATGGGCTGTGCAAAACAAAATGACAGTACCAGAAATGCTGGATATGCCATTTTACCACCCAGTAATTGAAGAAGGTTTACGCACTGCCCTACGCGATTTAAATGCCAGACTTAAATTTGGCCCAGATATTATTAACAGCTGTATGGAATGCGGACCAGGCGCTTAACTTTTATACAGTAATAAAACAAATACATACTTGCTAACAAAAAGCCAAAACAGTCGTTTTGGCTTTTTTATGCGCTTTTTTAACGCTAATACCCATTGTATTAAATTATGAGGTATTGATAGCAACAGATAAACAGAGTAATAACAAAGGCCTAATTTTCGATAGGCATATGTTCTACTTAAAAATTTATAACGCCGTTTACGCTTTATTTAGTACGTTAGTGTGACTAAATTTTTAATTCGATTGCTATAACCTCTCAAAAATTATTTTAGCTGTTACACTTATTTGATTACTCAATCACAACAAGATGGAAAAGCTATGCCCAATAATAAATTTAGACTAGTCACCCGCAGCGATTTTGATGGCTTAGTATGTGCCGTACTGCTCAAAGACTTAGACCTAATTGATGACATTTTATTTGTACACCCAAAAGACATGCAAGATGGCAAAATAGACATAACTGCAAACGACATTACCACTAACCTACCCTACGTTGCTGGCTGTCACATTGCATTTGACCATCACTTAAGCGAAACCGTACGTAACGCAAGCGATATTAAAAACCATGTAATTGACCCTAAAGCTCCTTCTGCTGCACGCGTTGTTTATGATTATTATGGCGGCGCAGAAAAATTTCCAAACATCAGCACAGACATGATGGAAGCCGTAGATAAAGGCGATGCTGCGCAGTTCTCAAAAGACGAAATACTCAACCCAACAGACTGGGTATTAATGAACTTTATCATGGATGCACGCACAGGCCTTGGCCGATTCCGCGAGTTTAAAATTTCAAACTACCAATTAATGATGAAGCTAATTGATGCCTGTAAAGATCAAAGCATTGAAGACATTTTAAAAATGGAAGACGTAGCCGAACGTGTTGCGCTTTATAACGAGCATAACGAAAAGGCCAAAGAGCAAATAGCACAATGCGCAACCGTGCATAAAAACCTCGTGGTGCTAGATTTAACTCAAGAAGAAATTATTTACGCCACCAACCGCTTTGTTATTTACGCCATGTACCCCGACTGCAATATATCAATTCACAAAATGTGGGGCCTTAAAAAACAAAACGTAGTATTTGCCATAGGTAAATCAATCACCAACCGCAGCTCAAACACCAATGTGGGCGAGTTATGCCTTAAATACGGCGGTGGCGGCCACTTAAACGCCGGTACCTGCCAAGTAGAAACCAGCAAAGCCGAAGCGGTGCTTGATGAGCTGATTGATACGATTACGAGTGATGGTTGAGCTGTAAGCTGTAAGCTGTAAGCTGTAAGCTGTAAGCTGTAAGCTGTCAAAATTTTAAAGCGAGTAGATTTTTATTTACTCGCTTTTTTATGTGTAT
>NZ_PNDP01000193.1:0-275 GCF_005886415.1 Pseudoalteromonas sp. S327
GAGTCACACGTGAAAAAGTACGCCAACTTACATCGTTTGCATTAAGTAACCGTGGTGTAGCCCGCATGATTGCCAAAAAAGACACCGCAGTCCTTTCAGAATTATACGAAGAGAATCAAATTTCTAAAAACTCACTGGTATCTCATAATTTAACGCGTGATAAAGAAGATTTATCGTTATAAAAACGTTTTATAACGCGATAAAAAAGCCGATGAAGGGATAATCCTGCATCGGCTTTTTTGTATACAATTGAAAGTTTTATATCGTGTTTTTAT
>NZ_PNDP01000194.1:0-269 GCF_005886415.1 Pseudoalteromonas sp. S327
AAGTTCTCAGTACGTGTACAAAAACTATAGAAGACCAATGCTTTTATTTCATTTATTCAGTGGCATTAAAAATGTATTCGATATTAACAACCGTCAGGTTTAACGCCATTGGCATTAAACCTGACAGCTCAAATTTAACCAAACAACGTTAATTAGTCGACATTAAATAAATCTCGCGTACGTTGTTGCGCAGGTTTGCGTCAATGGCAAACAGTACGGCGTCGGCTACATCTTGCGGGGCGAGTTTGTCCGGCTTTGCGGCATCAAAA
>NZ_PNDP01000021.1:0-33233 GCF_005886415.1 Pseudoalteromonas sp. S327
AGCTAGGGATGCGTATAATACATCCTTTATTTTTCGAGTCAACACTTAATTTTAAACTTTCTTTTTAGAAGATTTAAAACCGAAGTTTTACTTAACTCTCTGAGCTGTTGTGCCTTGCTATGCTTCAGCGTTTCCCGTCTCAGTGGGGTCGCATTATAGGGAGATTCGAGCGGGGGTCAATGTTTTATTTCAGCTTTTTGACAAATAAATTAATTTAGTATGAAACGCATACAAATAAAGGCCTACGGGCTGATTTTAGATTAAAAAACGCGCATGTTAAGTCGCTATTTTACAGCTAATATTTGCGCGTTAGAAAAAGCAGTACATTTAGTAATCGCTGTACTGCTTTGTTGGTTTTAATTTGCTGCAATTTGCCATACAGCTATAGAACCTGAGATCTCATTACCGATTATAAGCAGTGGCTCGCCTGTCGCACTTTGTTCGGCAGTTACAAACACCATGCCTTCGGGTGCAAGGTCGCCGGTTATACCTGCCCCTTCTATTACACCACGGTTATAAAAGTAATCTTCAAATTGCACATCGTAAGGGTTGGTAATATCGTAAACCATAATCCCGCCCATGCGCTCAAGACCTATAAAGGCAAAAGTGCGTTCGTCTATCGTACCTATTGTTAGCGCTTCGGGTTCTGCGCCTTTATCATCTGAGCGTGTGTCACCTTCGTTTTCATCTTCATTGTTATTAAAGGCTTCACCATGAACCGATGCGGTAATACGACCTATGTCATCGCCTGAGTCAAATACCACCAGCCCATTACTGTCCCAAATAGTAAATGAGCGTGCACCATAGGCATAAAGCGATTCGTATTGACCGTCGTCATTCGTATCACCTTTTACAGTGCTTACCTTCAAGCGGCCTATATCGTCATCGTCGTTATTTAAGTAGTCAAAATTAGCTGCAAGCGTTAAATCTTCAACACGGCTTTCATCTATATAGGCAAGACAGCCATCATTTTCATCGTAATCTAGGCCGCCCTTTGCTGTGCAGTCTGCTTCATCTGTTACATCAAAGAAGTACTCGCGTGCATCACCTTCATTTGCCGATACTATAAAGTTTGCGCCTTTCCAGCTAAAGCTTGAAATTGTATCTGGCTGATACATACCATAAAGCCCTGGGTACGATTTAAAATTAACACCGCCGTCTTTATCTGATGCATCTATTTGTAAATTTGACCAGTCTTTAAAGCCTAGCGCTTTTAGCTCTACGCTATTATCTTCTAGGTTAATAATAGCGAGACCGTTATTTTCTTGAATTGATACGTAGGCATATTTGTTATCTTTAGAAATGCTGACGTACTCAGGCTCTAAATCCATAGCTACTGTCGTATTTATTACATTTCCGTTAATAGTGCGCCCTGTAGGGTTAGCAAACACAAATCCATCAGACTCAAGTTCAGCTTGCTGACTATTGTAAGTAGTAAAGTCAATATTAGTTGCCGTATCAGCTACTACACCTTCTACTATATTAATTATGCTTACAGAGCCTTCTGGGTCGATACTGTAATCGCCATTAGGTTCACCTTCATTGGCTACAACTACTTTTGTACCGTCGTGGTTAAAAGTCACCATGTCTGGTAAAAAGCCCGCTGGTACATTTTTTATGAAGGCGGGTGTATCGCCGCTTATGTCGTAAAATGCAATTTGACCCGCTTCGCCCACATTTTAGCAGTCATAGCCACAGCTAGCATTTGGTTGTTTTCATCTATTGCTATGCTGTTTGCATCGCCTGGGGTGTTGTCGTTTAAGGTAAGGGTAATGGTTGATGTTAGGTTAGTTGCACTCACTATCCCTTCGTTATCTTGAACAAGGGCCGCCGTATCAAAGGTGTCGGCGGGTATAATATTCACTACTGCTTCATCACCAGAACTATTAATGGCGTATATCCACTTTTTAGATGCTTGATAAGCGACTATTTCGGCTGCACCTTCGGGGCTTTGGGCATTAAGTACAGCGCGGCCTACTAAACTTATATTTAACGCAGAGTTTGCATTAGTGCCGTTAGTACCATTTTGACCCGCTGTGCCTTGCTCCCCTTGGATACCTTGCGTGCCGTCTTGGCCGTCATCTCCATCTAGTGAGCAACCCGTTAATATTGATATGAGTGAAAGTGCTATAAGTGACCTTTTTAACATTGTTATTTTCCTTAGTGTGGTATTGAACAAAATAACAACACACAGGTATGACAAAGCTATGGCACTTTTATTTTCATTAGATTTCGGCAATAAAAAAGCGAGTGTTAAACTCGCTTGAAGCTAAGGAGTAGCTTATTACCCATGAAAGCAGCTTTGTAGCTAAAAGCTATTAATTTCGAGTTTCTTTTATAAACTCTTTTAGCTCATCAACCGAAGGCTCAATACCTTGTTGGTTTTTTTGCTCGAACCAATCGGCTAGATCACTGATTATGACAGAGCCATCTTGTAAGCATAACTCATCGTTTTTTAGCCAAACATCAGGCGATCGAAGTGAGGGTTCAGTATACCAACTACAATAAGTGTAACCTCTGCTTTTTAAATTAGCCTCTATAACGAGATTCGTCGGGATTGATAGAATTAATAAAACAATTAAACCTACAACTGCAGTTTTAAATGCATTAATTAAAGTTAACTTTATATCAAACCCCAAAAAGCGCTGTAAAGTCGATAAAAACGTTAGAAATAAGCAAGGCAATAATAAAAAAGATAATAGTATGGTGGCCTGCTCTTTGATAAAAAATTGAGGCTGACTAACTAAAAATATAGTTTCCACTTCGGAAAAAAAGTTTAAGGCTATTTTGTAGCACAGTCCTCCACTAATAATTAACAAGAAAAAAACAGATGCTAATTCCTTCATATTTGCAAAAGATAACTTCTTATCTGCTTTTTTCCATTCTAAAAACTTCAAAAGTTATAAGACCTATTTTTTTTAAACATAGGAACCCCAAAAAACTCATGTAAAAATTCATTTGGATTTTCTTTATATTCGTTATTAATTTTCTGCGCTCCAGCCCTAATTTTAACTACATCACTTTGTATCTTATTTTCAATATTTCTTAACTCTTCAGAAAGTACTTTTACATAACCACTGGTATCCGAAAATGCAATTGAAAAAGCCACCCCAACGACTACAACAACCAACAAGGGCACTAATACTGTACCAGCAATTATTGTTGCTAAACCTGCTGATGCTGATGATGCAACACCTAATATTGTACTAGTAGTCACAATAGCAGCTCCAACTACAGCCATGTCTACGGCTACACCTGCTACTAAGTCATGCCATGTTTTTTGATCGTTTAATAAATAGTCTGTAGCATGAAATGTCACTGAAATTACTAGAGTAAGCACAAACCCACCCTTCATAGCTTTTGCAGCTTCTAATTTACCGACACCGATAGTAAAAAGTTTGGGGTTGCTTGCTAAATAACGAGTACCCGTTAAATGAGCTTTGATACCGGGATAAGAGGACATTATAATAGCGGGGGAACCATTATAAACTTTAATTTTAAACTTACCGAAAACATTACCTTGGCGGTGCATTGCAACCGCTATAATGGCTAATGCCTTCACATCATTAAATAAAGGATAGAGTCCACCTCCAGTCTTTAATTGATCTTTAATTCGTTTCCATTTACTTGATAGTGAATTATGCTCTTCCAGTAACTCATCAAGCCAATCAACCACTTCTGAACGAGATTTACCTTGCTTCATCTTTACAGAAATAATGTAGTCTACAAACTCTGCTGAGTTCATTTGGATAAGCGTGTGATTATTACCTGATAGTATGTTTTTGATTTGATTTTGGCGCTGCCTTTCGGCGACAGCACGACGAGCATATGCAGACATAAGACTTCCTTGAGTGTAATTTTTAATCCGTTAACTATAAGTTTAAATAATAGTCAAAATTTAAGCAATAAAAAAGCGAGTGTTAAACTCGCTGTAATTATTTAATAAGTAATGATCGTTGCTATTTTTTAACCGGGCGTTTCCAGCCCGTTAAATTACGCTGTTTAGAGCGTGCTATTGCAAGTTGTTCATCTTCAACGGTACTGGTGATCACAGAGCCTGCACCTACAGTTGCTGTTGTACCAATATTTACAGGAGCAACAAGTGATGAATTTGAACCAATAAAGGCGTTATCACCAATAATGGTTTTTGCTTTATTAACTCCATCGTAGTTACAGGTAATAGTACCAGCGCCTATATTCACTTTTTCACCAATTTCAGCATCGCCTAAGTAACTTAAGTGGTTTGCTTTAGAGCCTTTACCTAGTCGGGTTTTTTTCATCTCTACAAAATTACCAATGTGCGAGTCTTCTTCCATTACCGCACCAGGGCGCAGGCGAGCATATGGGCCTAGCGTACATTTAGCCGCTACGCTTGCATCTTCAATTAGGGTATTCGCTTTTATTACAACGTTATCGCCTATGGTACAGTTTTTAAGTACGCAGTTAGGGCCAATTTGTACGTTATTGCCTAGGGCTACATTACCTTCAAAAATAACATTTATATCAATTAATACGTCTTCGCCTGTTTTAACATTGCCACGTACATCAATACGAGCAGGGTCGGCTAGGGTGGCACCATTTAACATTAACTCTTCTGCTTGCCATGCTTGATAAGCACGCTCTAGGCCTGCAAGTTGTACGCGGTTGTTTGCGCCTTCAACTTCCATTGCATGATCGGGCTGTGCTGACGTGATTTCTACACCTTCACTGTGCGCCATAGCAACAATATCTGTAAGGTAGTATTCACCCTGCGCATTATTGTTAGATAGATTGCCTAACCATGTTTTTAAAAGCTTGCCGTTAACCGCCATAATGCCGGTGTTTACTTCGCTGATAAGTAGCTGCTCAGCGCTTGCATCTTTTTGCTCAATAATACCTACAAGCTTGCCCTCTTCTCGTAGCATACGGCCATAGCCATTTGGGTTAACCAAATTAACTGTTAATACCGCCAAACCATTTTTAGGTGTTGCAGCTAGTAAGCGCTCAAGTGTTGATTGCTTTGTAAGAGGTACATCACCATATAAAACAAGTACAGTGTCGTCATCATTAATATGAGGGTTTGCTTGTGCTACTGCGTGGCCAGTACCAAGTTGTTCTGCTTGCAGTACCCAGTTTACGTCGTTATCGGCAAGTTGTTGTTGTAATAGTTCGCCGCCGTGCCCGTAAACTAAGTTAGTGGTGGTTGCACCAAGTGCCTTTGCGTTATCTATAACATGCTGCACCATTGGTTTACCTGCCACTTTATGCAGTACTTTTGGTAGAGCAGAGCGCATACGAGTACCTTTACCCGCAGCAAGAATTACTGTTGTTAGAGCCATTAAAACAATTTCCTTTTTCCGTTGTTTTAGTGAGGAGTTAATGAAAGTAGCTTAACTAGATTACGCATGTCACTCCATGTATACATACTCAGCCGTATTATAAAAAATAATGGCTGAATCTATGATAAACAAACTATTCATAATAATTACACTTATTGTAACCAGCTTTGCTAACCGATATAAGTGTAAAGCCAAATTACAGGCACAAAAAAGCCCACATAACGTGGGCTTTTAAAAACCGGATAGGCTTACTTTTTACGTAATTGCTGAATTACGCGAAGTTGTGCAATAGCTTCTGCTAGTTGCATAGCTGCTTTTTGATAATCAAATTCAGCTGCTGACGCATTAGCCATTTGGCTTTCTGCGTCACGCTTAGCTTGCTCTGCGGCTTGCTCGTCTAGGTCTTCACCACGAACAGCTGTATCAGCAAGTACGGTTACTATGTTCGGTTGAACTTCTAGTGTACCGCCAGCAATATAGATCAGTTCTTCTTCACCATGTTGCTTAACTAAACGTACCATACCAGGTTTAAGGGCAGTTAGTAGTGGGGCGTGACCGGCATTAACACCAAGCTCACCTTCACTACCAGATACTTGAATCGATTCAACTAGACCAGAGAACAAGCTCTGCTCTGCGCTTACTACGTCAAGATGTACAGTCATAGCTGCCATACTACCCTCCTAATTACATGCTTTTAGCTTTTTCTTGAGCTTCTTCGATAGAGCCAACCATGTAGAACGCTTGCTCTGGAAGGTCATCAAATTCACCGCTTAGAATGCCTTTAAAGCCAGCAATTGTGTCTTTTAGTGAAACGTACTTACCTGGCGCACCTGTAAATACCTCTGCCACGAAGAATGGCTGAGATAGGAAACGCTGGATTTTACGTGCACGAGATACAAGTTGCTTATCTTCGTCAGAAAGCTCGTCCATACCTAGGATAGCAATGATGTCTTTAAGTTCTTTGTAACGCTGAAGAACTGTTTGAACGCCACGTGCTGTATCGTAGTGCTCTTGACCAATTACTAATGGGTCAAGTTGACGTGAAGATGAATCAAGTGGGTCTACCGCTGGGTAGATACCAAGTGATGCGATATCACGTGAAAGTACTACTGTTGCATCTAAGTGAGCAAAGGTAGTTGCTGGAGATGGATCCGTTAAATCATCCGCAGGTACGTATACCGCTTGGATTGATGTAATTGAACCTGTCTTCGTTGAAGCGATACGCTCTTGAAGTACACCCATTTCTTCAGCAAGTGTAGGCTGGTAACCTACCGCTGATGGCATACGACCAAGAAGTGCAGATACTTCTGTACCAGCAAGCGTGTAACGGTAGATGTTATCTACGAAGAAAAGTACATCGCGACCTTCGTCACGGAACTTCTCAGCCATAGTAAGACCAGTTAACGCTACGCGTAAACGGTTACCAGGAGGCTCGTTCATCTGACCGTATACAAGCGATACTTTATCAAGTACGTTTGAATCGTTCATCTCATGGTAGAAATCGTTACCCTCACGAGTACGCTCACCAACACCTGCGAATACTGAGTAGCCGCTGTGCTCGATTGCGATGTTACGGATAAGTTCCATCATGTTTACGGTTTTACCTACACCGGCACCACCGAATAAACCAACTTTACCACCTTTAGCAAATGGACATACAAGGTCGATTACCTTGATACCAGTT
Organism: Pseudoalteromonas sp. S327; assembly: GCF_005886415.1. Lineage (NCBI taxonomy): Bacteria > Pseudomonadati > Pseudomonadota > Gammaproteobacteria > Alteromonadales > Pseudoalteromonadaceae > Pseudoalteromonas > Pseudoalteromonas sp. S327. Next base: position 7,003 of record NZ_PNDP01000021.1, read on the forward strand.
TCTAAAAGTTCTACTGAACTTGATTGCTCTTCGTATGAAGGCGCTGCACGGTGAATAGACATACGGTCTTCTTCGCCGATTGGGCCAGCTTCATCGATTGGCTCACCAAGTACGTTCATGATACGACCAAGCGTTGCTTTACCAACTGGAACTTGAATCGCTTCACCTGTATTTTCTACCGCTGCGCCACGACGTAAACCGTCAGTAGTACCTAGTGCGATAGTACGAACAACACCGCCACCTAGCTGTTGTTGAACTTCTAAAGTCAAACCAGCTAAATCGCCATCTGTTACTTTTAGCGCGTCATATACGGCTGGCACGTTGTCTTGAGAAAACTCAATATCCACAACGGCACCGATAATTTGGACGACCTTACCTAAACTCATGTCTATTCCTCTCGTTAATCTTTGCCTGAAGCATTAAACTGCGGCTGAACCAGAAACAATCTCACTAATTTCTTGTGTGATTGCCGCTTGGCGGGCCTTGTTATAAACAAGCTGTAACTCATCCATAAGGTCGCCGGCATTATCTGTTGCAGCTTTCATTGCAACCATACGGGCAGCCTGTTCAGAGGCAGCGTTCTCAACCACACCTTGGTATACCTGAGACTCAACAAAGCGTACAAGCAAAGACTCTAATATAGCGTCTGGGCCTGGCTCGTATAAGTAGTCCCATGTGTGGGCAGATACTTCTTCTTCAGCTTTTGGCAAAGGGAGTAACTGGTCAATTGTTGGTTCTTGCTTCATGGTATTAACGAAGTTGTTATATACCAGGAATAAACGGTCAATTTTACCTTCTGAGAATGCATCTAGCATAATTTTTACAGGACCAATTACGTCTTGTACTGAAGGCTTATCTCCAAGGCCTGCTTTTTTAGCAAGCACTTGACCGCCAAAACGTTGAAAGAAGCTAGCAGCTTTGCTACCTAAAGTTGCAAACTCAGCGTCCACACCTTTTTCTTTCCACGCTTTAATGTCTAATGCAACTTTTTTAAACTCATTTGAGTTTAAGCCGCCACATAGACCACGGTCTGTAGAGATAACAATATAACCAACTCGTTTTACTTCACGTTCTTCTAAGAACGGGTGAGTAAAATCAAGATTTGCTTGAGCAACACGACCAATTACTTTGCGTAATTTGTCAGCGTATGGACGGCTTGAAGCCACTCGTTCTTGCGCCTTTTTCATTTTAGACGCAGCAACCATTTCCATTGCGCTAGTGATCTTTTGAGTATTTTTAATACTCCCGATCTTGCTTTTAATCTCTTTTCCGCTGGCCATGACTCTCTCTCCGAATCAAGGTGTGCTTTAGTAAACTAAAGCGCACCATTAATAACTAAATTACCAAGTTTGCGTAGACTTGAACTTCTCAAGAAGTTCTTTAAGCTGCGCTTCGATCTCGGCGTTGTAGTTACCAGTTTCATTGATTTGAGCCACAAGCTCTGCGTATGTGCTACTTGCATAAGAAAGTAAAGCTGCTTCGAAATCCATAATTTTAGAGATTTCGATATCTTTAAGATAACCTTTCTCAGCTGCAAATAACGACAAAGACATTTCAGCAACAGACATTGGTGCGTACTGTTTCTGCTTCATTAGCTCTGTTACACGCTCACCATGCTCAAGTTGAGCACGAGTTGCATCATCAAGGTCAGACGCGAACTGCGAGAACGCAGCTAATTCACGGTACTGAGCTAGGGCTAGACGGATACCGCCACCTAGTTTCTTAACGATTTTAGTTTGTGCAGCACCACCAACACGCGATACCGAGATACCAGCATTTACTGCCGGACGGATACCTGAGTTGAATAAGTCAGTTTCTAAGAAGATCTGACCATCGGTGATAGAGATAACGTTTGTCGGTACGAACGCAGAAACGTCGCCGCCTTGAGTTTCAATGATTGGCAATGCCGTCAATGAACCAGTTTGTCCTTTCACTTCACCGTTAGTGAACTTTTCAACGTAATCAGCGTTTACACGCGATGCACGCTCTAAAAGACGCGAGTGAAGGTAGAATACGTCACCTGGGTATGCTTCACGACCTGGTGGACGCTTAAGTAGTAATGAGATTTGACGGTAAGCAACAGCTTGCTTAGATAAATCATCATATACGATTAATGCGTTTTCACCACGGTCACGGAAGTATTCACCCATAGTACAGCCCGAGAACGGTGCTAAGTACTGAAGTGCCGCAGACTCAGAAGCCGATGCTACAACTACGATAGTATTTGCAAGTGCACCGTGCTCTTCTAATTTACGTACTACGTTAGCAATAGTAGATGCTTTTTGGCCAACCGCTACGTACACACACTTAACGCCTGTGTTTTTTTGGTTGATGATTGCATCGATTGCTAGTGCAGTTTTACCTGTTTGGCGGTCACCGATTACAAGCTCACGCTGACCACGACCAACTGGAATCATCGCATCAATAGATTTGTAACCAGTTTGAACTGGCTCATCTACAGATTGACGCTCAATTACACCTGGAGCAATTTTTTCTACAGGTTCAAAACCGTCGTTATCTAAAGCGCCTTTACCGTCGATAGGAGCACCTAGTGTGTTTACAACACGACCAAGTAAGCCAGCACCAACAGGAACTTCTAAGATACGACCAGTTGTGTATACTTTTACGCCTTCAGTAAGGTCAGCGTAAGGACCCATAACTACTGCACCAATTGAGTCACGCTCAAGGTTTAGTGCGATAGCATAACGGTTGCCTGGAAGCTCAATCATCTCACCTTGCATACAGTCAGCTAGACCGTGGATGCGGATGATACCGTCAGTAACAGATACGATAGTACCTTCGTTACGAGCTTCACTTACAACTTCGAACTGCTCAATACGTTGTTTGATCAGATCTGAAATTTCAGTGGAATTAAGTTGCATGCTCTTTTTCCCAATTACGATTGTAGTGTTGTGGCTAAGCGGTTTAATTTACCGCGTACTGAGCCGTCGATTACAGTGTCACCCGCCTTAATAATAAGGCCGCCAACAACTGCAGCGTCTTCACTACAATTCAGCTTAACTTTGCGTGCGAAACGTTTTTCAAGTGTCGCTACCAATGACTCTTGCTGCGCTGCAGCAAGAGGGGTTGCCGAAATCACATCTACGTCGATTTCTTTGTCATACTCTGCTTTAAACGCAGCGAATAACTGAGCAACCTCAGGCAGTGCAATCAAACGTCCATTTTCAGCCATCACCTTAACTAGGTTCTGACCTTGTTCGTTGAGCTGCTCAGCACATAAGTTAATAAATAACTCAGCTTGTGCAGTAGCAGTAGGCAATCCAGCTAGAATGGCTGATGCTTGTTCATTGCTGGCAACTTCGCCTGCAAAAAACAACATGTCATTCCAGCTTTCAATCGTGCCTTTTTCAACGGCAAGTTCAAAAGCCGCTTTAGCGTATGGGCGAGCGATAGTAGTCAATTCAGACATGCTCATACCCTCCTAATTACAGCTCAGCGACAAGTTTTTCAACGATGTCACTATGTGCGGCTTGATTGATTTCACGCTCTAAAATTCTTTCAGCGCCAACCACTGCCAGAGTTGCTACTTGCTTACGTAGCTCTTCTGTTACACGGTTACGCTCTGATTCAATTTCAGAGTGCCCTTGAGCAATAATTTTTTCACGCTCTTCTTGTCCACGAACAGTTTCTTCGTCAACAATAAGCACGGCACGCTTTTTAGCTTGTTCAATGATATCAGCCGCTTGAGCTTTTGCATCTTTAAGCTGTTCTGCAGCTTTTTGTTGCGCAAGTTCTAAGTCTTTTTCGGCTCTATCAGAGGCAGCTAAACCATCTTCAATTTTCTTCTGGCGAGACTCAATTGCATCATTAAGTGGTGGCCATACATATTTCATACAAAATAGTACAAACACCGTAAACGCAATTAATTCACCGATAAGAGTGGCTGTTATGTTCACGACCGCTCCTCCTTAAAATAGTAAGCTGTTCAAAAAATAAAATTAAAGTACGAACAGGATTACCATTGCGATACCAACACCGATCATTGCTACCGCATCGATTAGACCAGCTAGGATGAACATCTTAACTTGTAATGAAGGTGCAAGTTCAGGCTGACGCGCACATGCTTCTAGGAATTTACCACCCATGTTACCGAAGCCGATAGCAGTACCGATTGCACCGAAGCCGATAAGTAAAGCAACTGCGATGTACTTAAGACCTAATACTAGTTCCATTTTTTTCTCCAAAGTTTCAATTGTTAAAGTTATATATAAAAAGTGTATAAATTAGTGATTGTCTGAACTTGCCATGCTTAGGTAAACAATGGTTAGCATCATAAATACGAATGCTTGTAACACGATTACTAAGATATGGAATACAGCCCAAACAAAGTGCAACGGAAGTTGCATTAAACCAACTGCGCCGATAAGTATGAATATCAATTCACCAGCGTATAAGTTACCGAATAAACGCAGTGCTAACGAGAAAGGCTTAGACACTAGAGCGATTGTTTCTAGTAATAAATTACAAGGAATTAAGAAAATCATAGCCACTTTGCTATTAGAGCTAAACGGGTGAAGTGTAAGCTCTTTAATGAAGCCACCAACCCCTTTAATTTTAATAGAGTAACCAATCATCAGAATAAACACACCCAATGCTAATGCAGCGGTTAAGTTTATGTCTGTGGTAGGTACAATTTTCATGTAAACGTCGTGTGAGTCCATGCCAAAGGCTTGTTCACCAACAAAACCAGCAAGTGCAGGTAAGAAATCAACTGGGATTAAATCCATTAAGTTCATTAAGAACACCCAAACAAAAATTGTTAAGGCTAATGGAGCAATTAATTTGCTTTTACCGTGGTAAGTGTCACGTACGTTGTCACCAACGAACTCAACAATCATTTCAATAAAACATTGAAATTTACCCGGTACTCCGGTGTGTGCTTTCTTTGCGGCGCTTCGGAAGGTCCATAAAAATAATAGACCAAGTCCGATTGACCATGCGAGGGTATCTATATTCCATGTCCAGAAACCACTGTCTGCACACGCTTTGTTGAAGGCAAGACCTGAGTCGGTCATACACATCTTAGCGTTTGTTAAGTGATGCTGGATATGGCTTGATATAGTAACTTCTTCTGCAGCCATGTTATATCCCAAAAGTTAATGTTTAAAAAAAACGGGTGCAAACAATCCAGTAAAGAGCACAAATACGTAAACACAAAAAAACGGCACTAAAACGACCGTGGTTGACTTGAGTATCAGTGCAAACAATACGATTGTTAGCATAAATTTTAATCCGTTACCGCGTTTTAACGAGGTATACGCTTGATTTGCTTTGCTTGCACCCATATATCTGAATGCATAAAGCGCAAATACTAGGTGGGGAAGTATTGCTACGCTGCTACCGGCAAGTGCTGATACGCTGGCGTTTACTCCCCAACCAACAAAAATAATTACTGCAGCTACAAGTGCTACGATACCCTGAAGACAAATTAATTTAAATGCGGCAAGCCTATAAGGTCTTGCTAACTTATTAGTCACGTTTAGTTAACCTTTATGGCGTTCTAATTGTTAGGGTGTGAAAACTGGCGAAATTATACTTAATCCTACCAGTTTTGCAACTTGAGTAGACGCTTTGTAACACAAAATAGCTACAAATGTCTCTTATCGGACATGTAAAATTTTAATGGTCGGTATTGCTGTGATTTATACGATTTAAAATGCCATCAAGCTCATCTAAATTGGTGTAAGAAATAACCAACTTACCTTTGCCTTTCGCGTTATAATTTATTTCTACTTTAGCCCCTAAGTTGTCGGCTAATTTTTGCTCTAAACGCTTAACATCTGGGTCTTTTTCTGGTGCTTCTTTAGCAGCAACCGGCTCTAAAATTGAGCGTACTAACTTTTCGGTTTCGCGAACAGTTAGCGCTTTAGCTACGGCTAATCTTGCAGCGTCAGATTGTGCTTCACCTTCAAGTGCTAATAAACAGCGTGCGTGGCCCATTTCTATGTCGCCATGCTCTAACAGAATTTTAACATCACTATTTAAATTGTTTAATCGTAGTAAATTGGTCACGGTAGTGCGCGATTTACCCACCGCATCGGCAACTTGCTGGTGCGTTAATTCAAATTCATTCAATAATCTGTTTAAAGCAATCGCTTCTTCCATAGCGTTTAAGTCTTCACGCTGAATATTTTCAATCAGAGCAATAGCAACGGCGGCTTCATCTGGCACATCTTTTACAATACAAGGTACGCTTTCAAGCTTTGCTATTTGTGCAGCACGCCAACGGCGCTCACCGGCAATTATTTCAAAGCTATTTTCTGCAACAGGGCGCACCACAATTGGCTGAATAATGCCTTGAGAGCGGATAGAGCTTGCTAACTCCTCAAGCGCTTCTTCAGACATATCTTTACGAGGCTGGTATTTTCCTGAGTGTAAAAACTCAATAGGCAGCTTTTGCAATTCATTCGCAACGGGCTGTGCTGCAGTTTGTACAGCTTCAGTCACATTTACTGTGTCTTGTTCCTTGCTTGAGCTCGGCGCTGGTTTTGATGAACTTAAAAGGGCATCGAGTCCTCGGCCTAAACCTCGTTTTTTAGCAGACATGTTATTTTTTTACCTTAAAGTTAGGCGACTACCGGCGCTGTTTTTTCTTTTCTGCGTAGCATTTCGCCCGCAAGTGCTAAGTAGGCTTTAGCGCCACTTGATGCGCGGTCGTAGTACATTGCTGGTGCACCAAAACTAGGTGCCTCGGCAAGACGCACATTACGTGGGATCACGGTGCGGTATACTTTATCGCCAAAATGTTGTTTTAATTGTTCTGATACATCATTTGCTAATCGATTGCGCGGATCGTACATAGTACGAAGAATGCCTTCAATTTGTAAGTTAGGGTTAACTAACTTTGCAAGTTGCGTAATAGTGTCCATTAATGCGGTTAACCCTTCAAGCGCATAATATTCACATTGCATAGGTACTAAAATAGAATCAGCAGCAGCCATGGCGTTTACTGTTAACATATTTAGTGAAGGCGGGCAGTCGATAAAAATAAATTCGTATTTATCTTGTATTTTTTCAAGCGCATTACGAAGGCGTACTTCGCGTGCAAACAATTCCATTAATTTTACTTCGGCTGCGGTTACATCGCCGTTGGCCGCTATCATATGATACTCACCCGAGGTTTCAGTGATTATCACCTCATCCATTGGTTTTTCTTCAATGAGTAAATCGTAAATGGTGGCGACATCGCCATATTTGTCTACACCGCTACCCATCGTAGCGTTGCCTTGGGGGTCGAGATCTATTAACAGCACTTTACGCTTCGTTGCAGCCATAGATGCAGCGAGATTAACAGCCGTTGTTGTTTTACCAACGCCGCCTTTTTGATTTGCTAATGCGATGACTTTTGCCACTATGTCTCTGATCCCTAGTCTTTAGAAAGAATAATTAAATGTCGTTGTGCATCAAGTTCAGGCACTACTAGCGAGATTTTATCTTCAAATTTTACACCCTCAGGAAGCGACTCTAGCTCTTCACTAGGAAACACACCTTTAAGCGCTATAAATTTGCCTGAGTGATCAATTAAGTGTGAACACCAATCAACCATATCTTGCAATGAAGCAAACGCACGACTTAGTACGCCATCTAATTTAACACTTGGTTGATATTCTTCAACTCTTGACTGCACAGGGGTGACATTATTTAGCCCGAGCTCGTGTTTAACTTGCATTAAAAAGCGAACGCGTTTGCCTAAGCTATCAAGCAATACAAATTGCGTATCAGGTAGTGCAATAGCTAATACAATACCTGGTAAGCCAGGACCTGTGCCTACATCAATATAATGATGACCGGGTAAATGAGGTGCAACAACTAAGCTATCCATAATGTGCTTAATCATCATTTCTTCTGGTAAGCGTACAGACGTTAAATTATACGCTTTGTTCCATTTGTTTAGTAACTCAACGTATTTAACTAATTGCTGTTGTTGTTTTTCGGTTAGCGCAATATCAGTTTGCGCTAACAATGTTGTTAATTGTTGCTGTAACACAGTTTACCTTTACCATTACGCAGTTTTGCGTAATAAGCCTTGCTTCTTCAGATACACTAATAATAGCGAAATCGCCGCTGGGGTGATACCAGAAATACGAGAAGCTTGGCCAATAGTGTCTGGACGCGCATCCGTTAACTTAGCAACTACCTCGTTTGATAAACCCGATACCGTTGAGTAATCGAACTCTTTAGGCAAAATGGTTTCTTCATGACGAAGCTGTTTATTGATCTCATCTTGCTGGCGCGCAATGTAGCCTGCGTATTTAGTATGGATCTCAACTTGTTCAAGTGCAGCTTGGTTTGTAAACTCAGATCCTAGCCCATCAATAGCCATTAAATCGTCGTAACGAATTTCTGGACGACGAAGTAGATCCTCTAAACTTGCTTCACGAGTAAGCGGTGTTTTTAATAAGGCGTTTACTTGATCAACCACAGCATGATCTTTATGGATCCAGGTTTCTTTAATACGCTGTTTCTCTTTTTCGATCACTTCCATTTTTTCGTTAAATGCCTGCCAGCGCTCATCGTTAACTAAACCAAGTTCACGGCCTTTTTCTGTTAAGCGAATATCAGCGTTATCTTCACGCAATAATAAACGGTATTCCGCACGGCTAGTAAACATACGGTACGGTTCTTTTGTACCAAGCGTTGCTAAGTCGTCTATCAGTACGCCCACATATGCTTCATCACGACGTGGAGTCCATGCATCTTTGCCTTGTACTTGTAAAGCGGCGTTCATACCGGCTATTAAACCTTGTGCACCGGCTTCTTCGTAACCAGTAGTACCATTTATTTGGCCTGCAAAAAATAATCCGTCTATAAATTTGGTTTCTAATGACTGTTTTAAATCACGTGGGTCAAAGAAATCATATTCAATAGCATAACCAGGGCGACAAATATGTGCGTTTTCAAAACCATCTATCGATTGCACAATTTGTAACTGCACATCAAAAGGTAAGCTGGTTGAAATACCGTTTGGGTAAAGCTCGTACGATGTTAAACCTTCAGGCTCTACAAATATTTGGTGCTTGTCTTTATCAGCAAAGCGCACAATTTTATCTTCTATTGAAGGGCAGTAACGTGGTCCTATACCTTCAATTACGCCAGAGTACATAGGCGAGCGATGTAAATTGTTACGAATAACCTCATGGGTTTTTTCGTTTGTGTAGGTGATATAGCACGGTATTTGCTGTGGGTGATCGCTTTGTTTACCAATAAACGAAAATACCGGTGTAGGCGCATCACCTGGCTGTTCTTGCATCTTGCTAAAATCAACTGTACGGGCATCAATACGTGGTGGAGTACCTGTTTTTAAACGGTCTACTCTAAAAGGTAACTCACGTAAACGATCAGCAAGTGCAATTGAAGGGGGATCGCCTGCACGACCACCTTTAAAATTCTCTAAACCAATATGTATTTGGCCACCTAAGAAAGTACCTACGGTTAATACAACACTAGGTGCGCTAAAACGTAATCCCATTTGGGTTACTACGCCAACAACTTTGTCGTTTTCAACGATAAGATCGTCACACGATTGTTGAAATATTTTTAGGTTTTCTTGGTTTTGTAATGTGTTTTGAATTGCAGCTTTGTACAAAGCGCGATCAGCTTGTGCTCGAGTTGCACGAACAGCAGGTCCTTTTGAAGAATTTAAGGTACGAAATTGAATACCGCCTTGATCAATAGCTTGTGCCATAGCACCGCCTAGCGCATCAATTTCTTTAACCAAATGGCCTTTGCCTATGCCACCAATTGCAGGGTTGCAAGACATTTGACCAAGTGTATCCATATTATGAGTTAGCAGCAGGGTATTCATCCCCATACGTGCAGCAGCCAATGAGGCTTCAGTGCCTGCATGTCCACCACCTACTACGATAACGTCAAACTTTTCGTGAAAAATCATTAATGGGATCCTACTTAATCAAACCAGTAAACTTCAAAAGGGAGCGTATTCTACCTAGAAATTAGCAGAAGATAAATGATTAAACAGTGGGCAAGATCTAAGTCACTGATCACTTATAATATAAAGGATCTTTTAAAGAGATCTTTTAATACTATTACTACTAGTGATCGGGTTTTCTGTTGATAAGCTCTATTTATTCATTTAAAACATAAAATTAGATCAGATCTAAAGGTGTTAATATGATCGGATCATCAGGCAAATAAGCTCTGATCAAAAAGGGGGTTTATACACAGCCCAATATCGATTGGATCTTATCCCATGGATAAGCATGCTTAAAAACGCAGTTTGATCAGCGGTTATCCACAAAAGCTATTAAATTATTAGTAAATTGTGGGTAACTTTGTTTATGCATTTTAATCGATCACATTACTTTAATTGTGTTTTCTCTATCCACGAGTCTAGCCACTCTAGGGCGGTATCTTCGGGTAATGCCTCATCAAGAATATTTAATTCAAGCCTTGGCGCTATGCATGTTGCGCCAAGGCTTGCCATTAAACTATTTATATTACGCCCAGCAAGGTTATAGGTGTCGTAGCTGGTATCGCCTAAGCCAATGACTGAATATTTAATTGCAGATAAGTCACTTTGCTGATTTAGCTGCTCAATAAATGGTAAAAGGTTGTCGGGGTAATCGCCCGCGCCATAGGTCGATGTGCATATAAGCCAGATTGTATTGTGTTGATCAATATCAGATAAATTAGGTTGATCATGTAGTTCAGCACTTATACCTTGGTTATTTAACTCATCACATAGTTGCTCTGCTACATATTCTGCAGATCCCATTTGACTACCAACGATTATATTTACAGAACTCATATTTAAACTGATCACACATTACTTATTTGCCCGCTATGATAACTGAGTTAGCCTTGCAGTAAAGAAAACCTTTGTAATTTTGTATAACTATTTTTGAGTTGTTTTTACTCTTTGTTGTAAATGCTCATATAAGTTATTGAATATAAATGAGTTAACAAAAACTATTTAAATGTAATCTTCTGATCAAGTTGTTGATAAGGTTGGGGAAAGCTCTGCTTAACTAGTATGTTTTGTAGATCTAGATATAGCTAAGTCATTGATTTTTATTATAAGTGAGGCCACCAGCCCACGTTTTTATATAGCTAAGCTGTTGTTGATCATAATGTGGATAGTAATCTTGTTGATAACTTAAAAAGGCGATCAAAAATAATTTTTAAAAACGATCCGATTAAGCAGATCTGCCCTAAAAAAGTGAAAATAAGTGTAATAAACCACGCTTTTTTATAGATCGTGACTGTTTAAGCTTATAAATGTGCCGCTATTTTTGTTTTATTAGCCATAAAGTAGGCGATTGTGGATAACCTTTTTTAATTAGTCTTATTATTTTTCAAGTTCAGCGAGGAGTTTTGCTGGTGGATCAATTAAAAACGAGGGCGTTGGCTTTGATAGTACCGGTTACTTTTGCTTATAAATTCATAAACTGTAGTTAAAACGATCTACTTAAGGATGCTTTTTAGCGGCATATTGGTACTTTTTTAAGTTATATCGAGCACCAATTACGCGCTTAACGTGGTGTATTTTTATACTGTGAGAGATTAAAGGGGGAGTTGAATAGGCTAAAATCAGGCGCGTTTTTATTTAATTTTAGCCCCATTTTAACTTTTTAAATTTTTATACCGGGCATAAAAAAGGGCACTAATGTGCCCTAAAGTAAGTGTTATTTTATGCTGCTTTAGCGAGTTATTTACCAATACAGAACGAGCTAAATATTTTGCCTAGTAGGTCGTCTGAGGTAAATTCACCGGTTATTTCGTTTAAGTACTGCTGCGTTAAGCGTAGCTCTTCGGCTAATATTTCGCCGGCGACGTGCATTTCTAACTGCGTTTTACCAGTATCTAAGTGATAGGCCGCATGTTCAAGTGCATCTAAATGGCGGCGGCGCGCCATAAATCCACCTTCTGTTGCGCCCTGAAAGCCAATACAAGCTTTTAAGTGGTCGCGTACAAGCTCAATACCTTGCGCATTTTTAGCGCTTAAACTAATTACTGGGTATTGTTGGTTTTCATCCATACCTACTGCGTCGCCCGATAAATCGGCTTTATTTCTGATAACGGTAACACCCATACCTTGCGGTAATTTTGCCATAAACTCAGGCCAAATTGCGTGTGGGTCGGTGTCGGTGGTGTCAGTGCCATCAAGCATAAACAACACGCGGTCAGCTTGGTTTATTTCATCCCACGCGCGCTCTATACCTATTTGTTCAACGCGGTCTGGGCTTTCACGTAGGCCTGCGGTATCGATAATATGCAGTGGCATGCCATCAATATGAATGTGCTCACGTAGTACGTCGCGAGTAGTACCGGCTATTTCGGTTACTATAGCGGCTTCGCGGCCTGCTAGGGCATTAAGTAGGCTTGATTTACCCGCATTAGGGCGCCCTGCGATAACAACGCGCATACCTTCGCGCATAATACTGCCTTGCTTAGCTTGGCTCGTTACTGTGTGTAATTGACTGATGATGGCATCTAAATCGCCCGATACTTTGCCATCGGATAAAAAGTCAATTTCCTCATCAGGGAAGTCAATGGCTGCCTCTACATACATACGTAAATGAATAACTTTTTCTACTAGGGTTTCAATGTGTTTAGAAAACTCACCTTGTAGCGACTGTAGGGCGCTTTTAGCTGCTTGCTCTGAGGTTGCATTAATTAAATCGCTAATAGCCTCTGCTTGGGTTAAATCAAGCTTGTCGTTCATAAAGGCGCGCTCAGAAAACTCACCAGGCTTAGCTAAGCGAACGCCTTCTATTTGGCTAATTTCTTTTAATAGCATGTCGAGTACAACTGGGCCGCCGTGACCTTGCAGTTCAAGTACGTCTTCGCCGGTAAATGAGTTTGGGCCTGCAAAATAAATAGCGATGCCTTGGTCGAGTTGCTCGCCGCTTAAACTTTTAAAAGGAACGTAGTCGGCATAGCGAAGCTTAGGTACTTTACCTATTATTTTTTCGGCCACGCTTTTAGCAAGGCTGCCAGAAACCCGAATTATACCTACGCCACCACGCCCAGGGGCGGTCGCTTGTGCTGCAATTGTGTCTTGATTGATCATGCTATTTATTTGCCAACGAGAGTAACTTTAATGGCGCTATTGTAACCTATGCATTTATTGGTAGCGAATAGCTGTGGTAAAAAATAGGCAATAAAAAAGGCGACCTAAGTCACCTTTATATGAGTAGCCGTTAAGCTAGCCTCTTACTTTTATACCTTGCTTTTCCATGCCACGGTAGATGATAAGCATCTGGACAATAGAAATAAGGTTAGACACTAACCAGTAAAGTACTAAACCAGATGGGAACCATAAGAAGAATACAGAGAAGATAACTGGCATAAAGGTCATCATTTTTTGCTGCATTGGATCGGTAACCGTCATTGGTTGTAGTTTTTGCGTCACAAACATACTTGCACCAAATAATATTGGTAATACGTAGTACGGGTCTTTTGTAGAAAGGTCTGTTAGCCAAAGAATGAACTCTGCATGGCGCAGCTCTGTTGATTCTAAGAATACGTAAAATAGCGCTAAGAAAATTGGCATTTGTAGCAAAATAGGGAAACAGCCACCCATAGGGTTAACTTTTTCTTTTTTGTACATTTCCATAGTAGCTTGGCCGAACTTTTGACGGTCATCACCATATTTTTCTTTTAGTGCAGCCATTTTAGGTTGAAGGGCGCGCATTTTTGCCATTGACGTGTATTGCGCTTTAGTAAGTGGGTACATTAACGATTTAACGATAATAGTGATGGCAATAATAGCGACACCCCAGTTACCTAAAATACTGTGTAACCATTTAAGAAGTACAAATAAAGGCTGCGAAATAAACCATAACCAACCGTAATCTACAGTTAAGTCTAAATCTGGGTGAATCGCTTCAAGAATATCTGACTCTTTAGGACCCATGTAGTAAGTCGCATTAAGAGTTTGCTCGCTGCCGGCTTGTACATTTATAGGCGCTGCTTTTGTACCAATAATAGCGGCATTACTTTTAGTAATTAAGCTGTAAAGCGTGTGTGTTTCGTCTTGCTTAGGTACCCATGCACTTACAAAGTAATGCTGAATAAATGCAACGTAACCGCCTTGGGTGTTTTTATTTAGGTTTTTGTCAGCCATATCTGAAAAGCTGTATTTTTCGTACGACTCTTCATCAGTACCGTAAGCTGCACCTAAATAGTTTTGATCTACTAAGCTGCCTTTTTCTTGTACGGTACGCTTAATTTGCGTGTATAGCTGTACTTGCACTGGCGCACTTGTCGCATTATTTACTGTGTACTCAAGGCCTACATCGTATTGACCTTTTTTAAATACGTATGTTTTAGTGAAGCTAACGCCATTACTATCAACATAGGTAAGTGGTACACGTAGCTCATCACCGCTTAGCGTGTAGGCTTTTTGCGTTGCTTGGTAAGTAGGGCGACCATTCGCTGATGCGTCTGGGCCATTTAAACCAATTAAACCACTTTGTGAGAAGTATTGATTGCCATCAAACTCGCCTAGAAGCATAAATGGTGTTTCTTCACCTTTTACTTCTTCGTATTGGAGTAAGTCTGCTTCAACAATGTCACCGCCTTTGGTGTCTATTTTTACTTTGAAAACGTCAGTCGTAATGTCAATAACTGAACGCTTAGCAGCGGTAGCCGAAGCAGGTAAACCTGAATCTGACGATGACGGTATATAATCATCTGACTCTGGTGACGTTGTGTTTAGTGTTTGTGTAGTGGCACTAGGATCGGCTTTAGGTGTGTTGTAGTCATTATTCCATTCTTGAAATAATAAAAACGACACTAACATTAAACCGATTAATAAAAACGTGCGTTGCGATTCCATAACAGCTCTTATTTCTCGTGTTGGTGGTTAATACGGGTTAATTTTTCAGGAACGGGGTCTTCTCCGCCTGAATGTAAAGGATGGCATTTTAATATGCGTTTAAGTGCTAACCAACTCCCTTTTACAAATCCATGCAAATTAATTGCTTGAATAGCGTAATGAGAGCAGCTTGGATTAAAACGACAATGCGGGCCTAGTAGTGGGCTTATCCACATTTGATAACCGCGGATAAATAACACTAAACAACGCTTTGGAATAGCAACAAGTGGTTTAAGTAACCTCATGGTGTTTATACCCCTGCGTATATTTAGTGAATAGATACCATGTATTTAAAGGCTCAATTAGAGATTTTAAACGCATGATTAAAAGGTGAGCTAAAGATACCCTAATTAACCCTGCAATTCTATTGCTATCGGGTTTGTTTATTAGATTTAGCTGATTTGTTTGGGCGTTTTTTAAAAGGTGGTGGTTTAGGTGCACCAGGTTTGCAGCGTTCATTTATTTTACGCCACAGCTTTGTAAGTTGTTTGGTTATTTCTTCGTTAGACTGCTCATCAATACCACTTTTTACCATAAGCACAATATCGATATTATCGATGGTGTGTTGATTTAAACGAAAACTTTCGCGAGCGAGTCGTTTAATACGGTTACGTTGGCATGCCTTTTTTACACGTTTTTTAGCAACAGTGAGTCCTAACCTAGGTTTATCTTGGTCATTAGGTTTAGCTAAAAGAGTAAATAAAGGAGTTGCAGCCCGAGCGGGTTCATTAAATATGCGAGAGTAATGCGAGGGAGTTAACAGACGTAACTCCCTGCCAAAGCTAAAGTCTTCCACTTATATATTAAGCAGAAAGAACTTTGCGGCCTTTAGCGCGGCGACGTGCTAATACTTTACGGCCATTTACAGTTGCCATGCGAGCACGGAAGCCGTGTGCACGTTTGCGTTTTAAAACGCTAGGTTGAAAAGTTCTTTTCATAACAATCTCATCCGATCGGTTAAAGTTAAAACATCCTATGCAGGTCGCGATCCTGGCACAGGTGCCATTGCGAGCGCGAGATATTATAGATTAAGCACTTTAAAGTCAATCATAATTGCGCTGTAAACACCGTGTTTATTACATTTTTTGTACGCTGGCTTGATATTTATGGATTAATTTTAAAGCAAAATGGTCTGCTTTTACGCAAAAAGGCGAATTAATGGCCGAGTGTGACTAAAAGAATGTGGATCGTAATAAAGTAGGGTGATCAACTAGGATCATCATAATTAAGAAGTTTTCCACAGCTGGTGTTTAAAAAGTGAATAAAAGCATGGGAAAACTCATTTAGATCGTAAAATTGGTTCGCGATCTCAGTGTGTTTTTGTTATGATCTGTTATCAGGCTTTAAAATAAAAGTCGCTATAAATCAGTCTGTTAAGATATTTATACACTGATATCAACAATTTTATAAAAATCAATCTTTTACTTGTGGATAAAGTGCCTTCATAATACCCGGTCTTGGGTCGGGTAGCTGGCCAATTGAACGCAATAAATGCATGATTTTTAATCATTATTGATGTGCGGGAATAAAAATTATACCTCTGGGAGTTTAACTGTGTATCTGTCGGTTTGGCAAAGTTGTTTATATGTATTGCAAGATGAGTTGCCTTCGCAACAATTCAGTATGTGGGTAAGACCACTACAAGCAGAAAGTACCGAAGATACCTTAACGATTTACGCACCTAATCGCTTTGTTCTTGATTGGGTAAGAGAAAAGTATTTAAACCGTATTAATGAGTTACTGGTAGAAATTTGTGGTGATGAAGCGCCCGAATTACGTTTTGATGTAGGTAGTAAACCACTACTAAATACTCAAGCGGCGGCGCCAAGTGTTGAAGCCCCTGCATCACCTAGTTCACAGGCACCTGCTAAACAGCAACCTGTAGAACAAAAAGCAGCAGTAGAGCCTGCGCCTAAATCAGGCTATAAATCTAATATAAAAGATAACTATACCTTTGACAGCTTTGTTGAGGGTAAATCTAACCAGCTAGCAAAAGCGGCTGCAACACAAGTTGCAGATAACCCTGGCTCTGCCTTTAACCCAGTATTTATTTACGGTGGCACAGGCTTAGGTAAAACTCACTTATTACATGCAGTAGGTAATGGCATTATGGCTAACAAGCCCGATGCTAAAATTGTTTACATGCATTCTGAGCGTTTTGTGCAAGACATGGTAAAAGCACTACAAAATAACGCCATTGAAGAATTTAAACGTTATTACCGTAGTGTTGATGCGCTAATGATTGATGATATTCAATTTTTTGCTAATAAAGAGCGCTCACAAGAAGAATTTTTTCATACCTTTAATGCATTATTAGAAGGTAATCAGCAAATTATTTTAACCTCTGACCGCTACCCAAAAGAAATTGAGGGTGTAGAAGACAGGCTTAAATCACGATTTGGTTGGGGTTTAACGATTGCTATAGAGCCGCCAGAGCTTGAAACGCGTGTTGCCATTTTGATGAAAAAAGCGCAGCAGAGTAAAATTAATTTACCGCACGAAGTCGCTTTTTTTATCGCTAAAAAATTACGCTCAAACGTACGTGAATTAGAAGGCGCGCTTAACCGTGTAATAGCTAATGCTAATTTTACCGGACGCCCAATTTCTATCGACTTTGTAAAAGAAGCACTGCGCGATTTATTGGCACTACAAGATAAGCTTGTCACTATAGACAACATACAGCGCACCGTGGCTGAGTATTACAGAATACGTGTGTCAGATCTGTTATCTAAGCGCCGCAGCCGCTCTATCGCGAGGCCGCGTCAGGTAGCTATGGCATTATCTAAAGAATTAACTAATCACAGCTTACCTGAGATTGGTGACGCATTTGGTGGACGTGACCACACCACGGTATTACATGCGTGTAGAAAGGTTAAATCACTTCGTGATGAAAGCCACGAAATAAAAGAAGATTATCAAAATTTAATAAGAACGTTGTCATCTTAGGGCTGACTTTATTATGCAAATAACCATTTCAAGAGAACAATTTTTAAAGCCATTAGTGCAAGTATCGGGTGCGATTGAACGTAAACATACGTTACCTATATTATCTAATGTATTGTTAGTGGTAGAAAACGGGCAACTTTCAATGACAGGCACAGACCTTGAAATTGAACTAGTTGCAGGTGTTTTTGTTGGTGATGATATTGCCGATACAAAGTTAACGCTACCTGCTAAAAAATTACTCGATATTTGTAAAAGCCTGCCTGATGGTTCTGAGCTTACATTGAGCTTACAAGAGCACCAACTGCTTTTAACCAGTGGTAAAAGCCGCTTTTCACTTACAACGCTTGCCGCGGAAGACTTTCCTAATTTAGAGCAGTGGGATGGCGAGGTTGAGTTTCAGCTAACGCGTTTAGAGTTACGTAAATTACTTGAAAGCACGCATTTTTCAATGGCTAACCAAGACGTTCGCTATTACTTAAATGGCATGTCGTTTGAAATAGATAATAGCGACATTAAAACAGTGGCCACCGATGGCCACCGTTTGGCAATAGCGCAAAAAGAATTAGGCCAATCGTTAAATACGCAGCGCCAATTAATAATACCGCGCAAAGGGGTGCAAGAAATTATGCGCCTTATGGTTGCCGATGAAGAATTAGTTACTATTCAATTTGGCGCTAACCATATTCGTATTATCGATGTGGAATTTACTTTTACAAGTAAGTTAGTGGATGGCCGCTTCCCGGATTACCGCCGCGTATTACCACGTGGTGGAGATAAAGTAATTACTGCTAACCGTGAATGGTTACGTAATGCGTTTCAACGCGTGTCTATTTTATCTAACGAAAAATTTAGAGGTGTGCGTTTAAACCTTGCCAATGGCTTACTTAAAATTACGGCTAATAACCCTGAGCAAGAAGAGGCTGAGGAAATAGTAGAAGTAATGTATGAGGGTGATGAGCTAGAAATTGGTTTTAATGTATCGTATGTATTAGATGTACTAAATACACTAAAAACAGAAGATGTACTATTTACATTAGCAGATTCAAACAGCAGTGCACTTATTGAAGGTGCAGGCGATGAAGAAGCAATGTACGTGGTTATGCCTATGCGATTATAAGATACCCATTATAAATGAGTTTAAGTCACTTGAGCCTCAAGTATTTTCGTAATATTGAGGCACTGACGCTAGAACCAGTCAACGGCGTTAATATAATTTATGGTGAAAACGGCAGCGGAAAAACCAGCCTTTTAGAGGCTATTTATTACCTTTCTCACGGCAAATCTTTTCGAACACCTAAACATAAAAGTATTATTCAACATCAGCAAGATATGTTTGTAATACATGGCCGCAAAGCGCTACACGACTTGTCTATTCCTATTGGGATTAGTAAAACCCAAAGTGGTGAAACTAATTTAAAAATACAAGGCAAAGCCAGTAGAAAAATCTCTGAACTTGCGCAGTTAATGCCTGTGCAAATTATTACACCCGAAAGCTATTCATTGTTTTTTGGGGGCCCAAAAGAGCGACGTAAGTTTTTAGATTTGGGTTTGTTCCACGTGGAACATGAGTTTTTTTATTTATGGCAGTCGTTTAATAAAGTGCTTAAACAACGCAATGCATTATTAAAAAGTAAGCCAAAGAATTATTTTGACCAAATTAGGTTTTGGGACAAAGAATTTGTTAGACTGGCAGAACAAATAAATAAATTAAGAATGGCGTATATAAGTAGGTTTAAGCAGCAGTTTTTTGATAAAATGTGTGCAGAATTAACGCTTATACGCGATTTAGAAATCAACTTTAATGCAGGCTGGAAAGACAGTGAGTCTTTAAGTGATGCATTAGAGCAAAACTTTGAGCGAGACGCTCGCCAAGGTTTTACAAGTAAAGGCCCTCATAAGGCCGATTTTAGTTTTAGTGTCGCTGGCAACAGCGTAGAGAATACGTTTTCACGCGGTCAATTGAAGTTATTGCTTTATGCGTTAAAAGTAACGCAAAATAGTTTAATTGAGTCAGAGACAGATAAGCAATCTATATTGCTAATAGATGATCTACCTTCAGAGTTAGGCGAGGATACAAAAGAGAAAGTGGGACAATTATTGGCTCATTGCAGTTCTCAAATTTTTATTTCTTCAATTTTGTCTGAAAGTATTTCTGCTGTGGTGGAACCCATGCAACGAGAACTACAAATGTTCCACGTGAAACATGGCAACCTAATAACAAGATAAGTGGGATTAACCATGTCTGAGAATTATGATTCGTCGAGTATTAAAGTACTTAAAGGATTAGACGCAGTAAGAAAGCGTCCTGGAATGTATATAGGGGACACCGATGATGGCACAGGCTTACACCACATGGTGTTTGAGGTCGTTGATAACTCTATCGATGAAGCCTTAGCAGGTCATTGTGATGATATTTATGTAACGATTCACTTAGACGGTTCAGTCTCTGTAAGAGATAACGGTCGTGGTATCCCAACTTCTATCCATGAAGAAGAAGGTGTGTCTGCTGCCGAGGTTATCATGACGGTACTTCATGCCGGTGGTAAGTTTGATGATAACTCTTATAAAGTATCAGGTGGCTTACACGGTGTTGGTGTATCGGTAGTAAATGCATTATCAGAAAAACTAACCCTTACTATTCGTCGTGAAGGCAAATTGCACGAGCAAACTTACAGTATGGGCGTACCTAACGCTCCATTAGCTATTATTGGCGATGCTGACACTACGGGTACTGAACTGCGTTTTTGGCCAAGTGGCGAAACATTTACAAACCTTGATTTTCATTACGATATTTTAGCTAAGCGTTTACGTGAGCTATCGTTTTTGAACTCTGGTGTAAGCATCATCTTATCTGATGAACGCGAAGAAAATAAAACCGACCACTTTAAATATGATGGCGGTATTCAAGCGTTTGTTGAATACTTAAACCGCAATAAAACACCTGTACATAAAGGTGTATTCCACTTTACTCACGAGCGTGAAGAAGATGGTATTAGCGTTGAAGTTTCAATGCAGTGGAACGATGGCTTCCAAGAAAACATTTACTGTTTTACTAATAACATTCCACAACGTGATGGTGGTACTCACTTAGCCGGCTTTAGATCTGCGCTAACACGTACACTTAATAACTACATGGAAAAAGAAGGCTTTAACAAAAAAGCTAAAACAACCAGTAATGCAACGGGCGATGATGCGCGTGAAGGCTTAACAGCGGTTGTAAGTGTTAAAGTACCTGATCCTAAGTTCTCATCACAAACTAAAGACAAGCTAGTATCAAGCGAAGTTAAATCTGCGGTTGAGCAAGCAATGGCTGAAAAGTTTTCTGATTTCTTATTAGAAAACCCAATGGATGCCAAAATTGTTGTTGGTAAAATTATTGATGCAGCACGAGCACGTGAAGCGGCGCGTAAAGCCCGTGAAATGACTCGTCGTAAAGGCGCTATGGATTTAGCAGGTTTACCTGGTAAATTAGCTGACTGCCAAGAAAAAGACCCATCATTATCTGAACTATACATAGTGGAGGGTGACTCAGCTGGCGGTTCAGCCAAGCAGGGTCGTAATCGTAAAAACCAAGCAATTTTGCCACTTAAAGGTAAAATCTTGAACGTTGAGAAAGCACGCTTTGATAAGATGCTTTCTTCACAAGAAGTAGCAACGCTAATAACAGCCCTAGGTTGTGGTATTGGCCGTGATGAATATGACCCAGAAAAACTACGTTACCACAGCATCATTATCATGACCGATGCGGACGTGGATGGTTCTCACATTCGTACATTGCTACTAACGTTCTTCTATCGCCAAATGCCAGAAATTGTTGAGCGTGGTTATATTTATATTGCACAACCACCACTTTATAAAGTGAAAAAAGGTAAGCAAGAGCGTTATATTAAAGACGATCCTGCACTTGTAGAGTACCTAACATCACTTGCACTAAATAATGCAGCGCTTTACACAAGCGAAGATGCAAGTGCAATTGAAGGTGAAGCGCTTGAGCAAATAGTACAAGATTACCAAAACACAGTTAAAGTCATTGAGCGCTTAAAACGTAAATACCCTAACACTGTAATGGAACGTTTGATTTACCAAAGCGAGTTAAAAGTAGAAGACTTATCTAACGAAGCTAAGGTAATTGAGTGGACTAAAGAACTAGTTGACGACTTAGTTGAACGTGATGAAGATGCGACAATTTTCCACGCTGGAACAGAGCATGATGCAGAGCGCAACTTGTACTTCCCGGTTGTGAATATTCGTCAGCATGGTGTGGATAAAGCACACGTATTACATTACGACTTTATTGCCTCACGTGACTACCAACGCATTGCTGTGACAGGCACGAAGATCGCAAACATCTTAAAAGAAGGCGCATATGTTCAACGTGGTGAGAAAACAAAACCTGTTGATAACTTTGTGGATGCTTTGGAATGGTTGATCGCAGAATCTAAGCGCGGGATCTACATTCAGCGCTATAAAGGATTAGGCGAAATGAACCCTAGCCAACTGTGGGAAACCACAATGGATCCTTCAGCTCGTCGTATGTTACAAGTAACAATTGAAGATGCTGTAGCGGCAGATCAATTGTTTGCAACATTAATGGGCGATCAAGTTGAGCCTCGTCGTGAGTTTATAGAAACCAACGCACTTCGCGTAGTTAACTTAGACGTGTAAAAAATTATACTTACATCTTAAAAGGAGCCTAATGGCTCCTTTTTTATTTTAACAACCGCACAAACTGCTTAAAACCTGCGTGTGCACAAGGTATACTGAGGGTAATTTTCACGCTACTTTCAGATAGTAAAAAGCCAAATATGCAAAAATATGACGTTAAAACCTTTCAAGGTTTGATCCTGGCTTTACAGGATTATTGGGCGCAGCAAGGCTGTGTCATTATTCAACCACTTGATATGGAAGTGGGCGCAGGGACATTTCACCCGCAAACATTCTTAAAATCTATTGGCCCTGAGCCAATGTCGAGCGCATACGTACAACCGTGTCGCCGTCCTACCGATGGCCGCTACGGCGAAAACCCAAACCGCTTACAGCATTACTACCAATTTCAGGTAGTTTTAAAGCCATCACCAGATAACATTCAAGAGCTTTACCTAGGCTCATTAGAAGCAATGGGAATTGATACCCTAACGCACGAAGTACGCTTTGTAGAAGATAACTGGGAATCGCCAACACTAGGCGCTTGGGGCTTAGGTTGGGAGATTTGGCTAAACGGTATGGAAGTAACGCAGTTTACTTACTTTCAGCAAGTAGGGGGCTTAGAATGCTCTCCTGTAACCGGTGAAATTACTTACGGCCTAGAGCGTTTAGCAATGTACATTCAAGGTGTAGACAGTATATACGACCTAGTATGGGCAGACGGTCCATTAGGGCGTGTAACTTACGGCGATGTATTCCATCAAAATGAAGTAGAACAATCTACTTACAACTTTGAACACGCAAACGTAGATGACTTATTTGCACAATTTGATAAGTGTGAAGCTGAGAGCCAAAAGCTAATTGAAGCAAATTTACCACTGCCTGCTTACGAGCAAGTAATGAAAGCATCGCACGCGTTTAACTTACTCGATGCGCGCCATGCAATCTCAGTAACCGAACGTCAGCGTTATATTTTACGCGTTCGAGCGTTATCAAAAGCGTGTGCACAAAGTTATTACGATGCACGTGAAGCGCTTGGTTTCCCGCTGTGTAAGGATAAGTAAGCATGTCAGCACAAAATTTATTAGTAGAAATTGGCACCGAAGAGCTGCCACCAAAAGCACTGCGCAAATTAGCAGAAGCCTTTGCCGCAAACTTAACTGCAGAGCTTGAAACACTAGAGCTTGGGCATGAAGGCGTAAGCTGGTATGCATCGCCTCGTCGTTTAGGTTTACAAGTAAAAGCGCTTGAAGCAAAGCAGCAAGATAAAGAAGTAGAAAAGCGTGGCCCTGCAACTAAAGCAGCGTTCGATAGCGAAGGTAACCCAACTAAAGCAGCAATGGGTTGGGCACGTGGTTGTGGTATTGACGTAAGTGAAGCACAAACTCTTGAGACCGACAAAGGCGCTTGGCTTTTACATATTGCTAAAGTAGCAGGACAAGAAACCAAAACGCTGATGAGCGATGCCATTGCAAAGTCGTTAGCAAAGCTGCCAATACCTAAGCCAATGCGTTGGGGCGCGAATAAAACACAATTTATTCGCCCAGTTCATACCGTAACTATTTTATTTGGTGATGAACTTATTGAAGGCGAAATTTTAGGTAAGCAAGTAACTAATCAGTTACAAGGCCACCGTTTTCATCATCCAGAAAAAATCACCATTAACCATGCTGATGACGTGTTCGACGTATTAAAATCAGCCTACGTTATTGCTGATTACGAACAACGTAAAGCGCAAATCCGTGCACAAATAGAAGAAGCGGCAAGCGCAGTGAATGCGGTTGTTGCAATGGATGAAGACTTATTAGAAGAAGTTACTTCACTAGTAGAGTGGCCAGTAACGTTAACGGCAACATTTGAAGAAGCATTTTTAGATGTACCTGCCGAAGCGCTAATTTACACCATGAAGGATGATCAAAAATACTTCCCGCTATTAGATCAGAACGGCAAACTTTTAAATAAGTTTTTGTTTGTATCTAACATCGAAAGTAAAGATCCAAGTGTGGTTATATCTGGTAACGAAAAAGTAGTGCGCCCACGTTTAGCTGATGCGCAGTTCTTCTTTGAAACAGATAAAAAGAAAACCCTAGAAAGTCGCTTAGAGTCACTTGATACTGTTTTATTCCAAAAGCAATTAGGTACGCTTAAAGATAAATCTGTACGTATTAGCGAACTTGCCGGCTACATTGCAGAGCAACTAGGCGCCGACAAAGACCTTGCAAAACGTGCTGGCCTATTAAGTAAAACAGACTTAATGACCGAAATGGTAATGGAATTTACCGACGTGCAAGGTGTAATGGGTATGCACTATGCACGCTTTGATGGCGAAGCAGAAGATGTAGCTATTGCACAAAACGAGCAATACATGCCGCGTTTTGCGGGTGACAATTTACCTACAAACCTAATCAGCTGTGCAGTAGCAATTGCAGATAAGTTTGATACGCTGGTGGGTATTTTTGGTATAGGCCAAGCACCAAAAGGTGACAAAGACCCATTTGCACTTCGTCGTGCTGCCATTGGTGCACTGCGTATCATGGTAGAAAAAGAGCTACCGCTTGATATTTTAGACCTAGTAGCAAAAGCACAAACACTGTTTGGCGAAAAGCTTACTAACCTAAATGTATCAACCGACGTATTTGACTTTATGCTAGGGCGCTTCCGCGCATGGTATCAAGACGAAGGCATTGAAGTAGATGTTATTCAAGCAGTACTGGCACGTCGTCCTACTAAACCTACTGACTTTGACCGTCGTGTTAAAGCAGTAAGCCACTTCCGTACGTTAGACGCCGCAGAAGCGCTTGCAGCAGCGAATAAGCGTGTAGGTAACATACTAGCTAAAAATAACATTACCACCGAAGGTGATGTTGATGAGAGCCTATTAAGCGATGACGCTGAAAAAGTATTAGCATCACAAGTAGCAAAATTTGCAACTGAGCTTGCACCACTTTACGCCGATGGAAACTACCAAGAGGCATTAAGCCAATTGGCGGGTATTCGCCAAAGTGTTGATAACTTTTTTGACAACGTCATGGTTATGGCCGACGATGAAGCTGTAAAGCAAAATCGCCTCGCACTATTAAGCCAGTTAAGCCGCTTATTTTTAGATATTGCAGATATATCTGTACTACAAAAATAACACCGCTTAAGCCAATAAAAAGCCAGCGTATTGCTGGCTTTTTAGTTTTAACAGAACGAAGGAAACCCATTAATGATGCCAATGAAACGAATTTTAACGCTTGCCATTGCCGGCTTACTCACAGCGTGTACTAGCCAAGTGTCTATTAACGACGTACTACCACAGCAAGAGCTGGATAAAACAATTTACCTAAGAGGCGATTTTACGCTTTGGGATGCAGAGCCTCAGTACCAGTTTATGCCAGTAGGCGGCGCGCTTTACCAAGCAGAAGTTAAATTTAGTACCCCAGGTAAAGTGTACGAATTTAAAATAGCCGATGCCGATTTTAGTGAAGGCTATAACTGTGGCTACAGCGATGCCCAACCAGCAGGACAAAAACTAACGCTCGGCCAACCCGTGCTTGCAGACTGTAATACTATTTATAATTACTTTAGTTACTCACCTGCAATAAAAGGCACATACATAGTAAGTATTGATTACAGTGACTATGATAAGCCGAAAGTGACGATTACTAAGAAATTGATCTGACTCCATAAAAGTAGACACCTATTTAGGAGTCAGTTCTCATGAAAGTAAAAGCGTTTCGTAAACATACAGAGGAATTTAAAAGAAAAGTGGTGCAAGAGTCACTAGACTCACACG